>NZ_JBGGWB010000002.1:300000-396687 GCF_041321155.1 Sphingomonas sp. IW22
ACATAGGCCTCGGCACAGGCGCGAATCTCGTCGGGAACGGCGCGCAGCTCTGCCTCGACATCGCCGCGAAATCGGGCGAGTGCGGCGCGGATGTCGCTGTCGACAAAATCGGCCCCGAAAGCTTCGGCCAGCCGACCCATGCGGCGGCGATAGTCATAGTCGATCTGGAACAGCCGGTCGCGCGCGACGACATAGCCCTGACCGAAAAAGGCGTCGGGCTTTGATTGGGCGCGGATGTGCGGCACGCCCCAGCGATCGTCGACGATCTCGATCGGTGCGGATGGCCCGGCCAGTCGAACGCGGCGGGGAAGCGGTGGGGGCACCGGCGCTTCGGACGGCTGGATCAGCAGCGCGGCGGCGTCCTGCGCCCATAACGCGCGCGGCGCGGTCGCGGCGATGGCGACACCACCCAGCAGCAGCGCGCGTCGGGTCATTGCGGATCGGCGGATGTCGGTCATCGCCGGCCAGCTTCGGCGCCAGCCAGCGCGTCATGTCAACCGTTGCTGCGTCCAATCGCGGCGGGATGCGCGATCAGGTCAGCACCAGAAATGTCGTACCGAATATCGCCAGCGCCCCGCCGCTCAGGCCGCACAACAGCCCGAACCGACATTGGCACAATTCCGCGCCGATGCGTTCCATGACACCTCTCCACGCCGCCGCCTGTCGATGGCGGTTGGCACAGAAGAAACTATCACCGATCGCCTTTCTCGCAAAGCGCATCCAGCGCGGCGATCAGCTTTTCCAGGGTGTCGCCCAGTGCTTCGCATTCCGCTGGTTCGAGGGGGGCGAAGATCTCGCTGGTCAGGCGGTGGCGCAGCGGTTCGGTGGCGGCAATGGCGCGGCGGCCCTCTTCGGTGATGGCGACGCGCTTTACCCGGCGGTCGACCGCGTCGGGCGTCCGTTCGATCAGGCCGTCGCGCTCCAGCCCGTCCAGCGCCTCTGTCACCGTGCGTGGTGCCTGTCCCAGCCATGCGGCAAGATCGGCTGCCTTGGCGTCACCACGCTGGCGTTCGATCAGCAGTAGCATCTTGGTCCGCGCCAGCGACGCGCCCTGTTCGGCCATCGCCGCATCCACGCGACGGTGGATCCGCATATAGGCGCCGGCCATCAGCCGCGTCAGGTCATCGCTGCGATATTTCATGAGGAACCTCAATATATGGTCTTGCACAATGCTGCAAGTGCGAGCACATGAGCCTGCAAACGACTCGTTGAAGGCATTGCCATGGCTGAATCCGCCCTGACCGACACGCCCGCCGCAGATGCGGCACCCGCTTCGCCCGCCAAAAAGCGGCGCGCGAAGATCATCATTCTGGTGCTGCTCGGCGCCGTGCTGGTAGGAGGGCTGATCTGGTTTCTCCGCTATCAGAGCTATGGCAAGTTCCAGCAATCGACCAACGACGCCTATGTTCAGGCCGACGCGGTAACAGTCGCGCCCAAGGTGTCGGGCTATGTCGACCGTGTGCTGGTGGCGGAAAACCAGACCGTGAAGGCGGGCGATCCGCTGGTGCAGATCGACGCTCGTGATTATCGCGCAAACGCCGCGCAGAGCCAGGCGCAGATCGACGTGGCCCGCGCCAATGCGCGCGGGGTCGAGGCGCAGATCGACGAGCAACAGGCCGCCATCACTCGCGCCCGCGCCGAACTGGCGGTGGCGCAAAGCGATGCCGCCTTCGCCAATGCCGAAGTGGCGCGTTACGCGCCGCTTGCGGAAACGGGAGCGGAAACACGGCAGCGTGTTGCCACGCTCAGGAACGAGGCCAAGCAGGCCAACGCCCGCGTTACCGCCGCCCGCGCCGCCCTGACCGCCGCCGAACGCCGCGTCGGCACGCTGCGGGCGCAGGTGTCGCAGGCGCTGGCTCAAGCAGAGGGCGCACGCGCCCAGCTCGACGCCGCACAGACCAATGTCGGGGCCACGCTGATCCGCGCGGCCATCAACGGTCGCGTCGGTGACAAGACGGTGCGCGTCGGCCAGTTCGTGCAGGCGGGTACACGCCTGATGTCGGTCGTGCCGACCCGCGACCTGTATATCGAAGCCAATTTTAAGGAAACGCAGCTTGGTCTGATGCGCGTCGGCCAGCCGGTGAAGATCGAGGTCGATGCGCTGCCCGGCGTCGAAATCCCCGGTCGCGTGGCCAGCATCGCGCCTGGTACCGGCGCGCAATTCTCGGTCCTGCCGCCGCAGAATGCGACTGGCAACTTCACCAAGATCGTTCAGCGCGTGCCCGTTCGCATCGCCCTGTCCGCCGGTCCCGCCGCGCGCGCGCTGCTGGTCCCCGGCATGTCGGTCGAAGTCAGCGTCGACACCCGCAGCGCCCGCGACGCCGCCGACCGTATTGCGCGGGAGCAGGAAGCGCATAACGAACGGATCGGCCGGTGAGCACCGCCGACGCCACGGCGGACGTCCCGCGACAGGTGCCCGAACGCGCCGACGCCGCCGCATGGCTGGCGGTCGCGGCGGGTAGCCTGGGCGCGATGATGGCGACGCTCGACATCTCGATCGTCAATTCCGCGCTGCCCACCATTCAGGGCGAAATTGGCGCCAGCGGGACCGAAGGCACATGGGTTGCCACCAGCTATCTGGTGGCCGAGATCATCATCATCCCGATGGCCGCGTGGCTTTCGCGGGTTTTCGGTCTGCGTAACTTCCTGATCGTATCCGCGACCCTGTTTACCCTGTTCTCCATGGTTTGCGGCATTGCCAACGACCTGACGACGATGATCATCGGTCGTGCGGGGCAGGGGATCACCGGCGGCGCGCTGATTCCGACGGCGATGACGATCATCGCGACCCGGTTGCCAAGGTCGCAGCAGCCGATCGGCAATGCGCTGTTCGGCGTGACCGTGATTCTGGGGCCGGTGCTCGGACCGCTGGTTGGCGGCTGGCTGACCGAAAATCTCAGCTGGCATTACGCCTTCTTCCTCAACCTGCCGGTCGGTATCGTGCTGTTGACGCTGCTGATCGTCGGCCTGCCGCACCAGAAGCCACATCTTGAGGAACTGGCCAAGGCCGACTGGCTGGGCATTATCGGCCTTGCACTCGGCCTGGGTTGCCTGACCGTCGTGCTGGAAGAAGGCCAGCGCGAGCAGTGGTTCGAAAGTCGCGAGATCGTCGAGCTGTCGATCCTGTCGGTGATCGGTTTCATCTGCCTGTTCGCGGGTCAGTTCGTCGCCAAGCGACCGGTCATCAAGCTCAAGCTGTTGCTGGACCGGCAATTCGGCGCGGTGGCAGTGATGGGCGTCGTGCTGGGTATGATGTTGTACGGTACCGCTTATGTGATTCCGCAGTTTCTGGCGTCGATCGCCGATTACAACGCGTTGCAGGCGGGGCAGATCGTCCTGATTTCCGGCTTGCCCAGCCTGATGCTGATGCCGTTCACGCCGATCCTGATCCGCAAGCTGGACATCCGCATCGCGGTGGGCGCGGGGTTGTGCATCATGGCGTATAGCTGCTGGATCGATACCACGCTGACGGCGGACGCCGTCGGCCATGAGTTCGTCGAATCGCAGCTGTTGCGTGGTGTCGGTACGATCCTCGGCTTCCTGTTCCTCAATCAGGCGGCGATCGCGTCGGTTCCGCCTGAAGATGCCGGGGATGCCGCCGGGCTGTTCAACGCGGTGCGCAATCTTGGCGGGTCGCTGTCGCTGGCCGGGATCGCGACGGTTCAGGATCAGCGCATGTGGTTCCACAGCCGCCGGATCGAGGAATCGCTGTCCGCCAATTCGGAAGCGGTTCAGGGCTATCTTGCCGGCATGGCTCAGACATTGGGGACCGCCGAAGCCGCGATCCGTACGCTTGGCAACACCATCCAGCGGGAAGCGCTGGTGATGACTTACAACGATATCTTCGTGGTGCTGTCGGTGGTGATCATCGCTTCACTTCCACTCGTCCTGTTCCTGCGTCCGCTGCCCCAGGGGCAGATGGCCGCGATGCATTGAGGCCCCTCATGCGTAAGATCCTGCCGCTTCTGTCCTTGTCGGCGCTCGCCGCCTGCACCGTTGGTCCCAATTATGACGGGCCCAAAAGCGCGGGTGCCGTCGCCGCGCCGTCTGGTTTCGTGCGGGCGGGCGATACCTCTGTCGCCGCGCCCGAAGTGGCCGATTGGTGGACGACGCTGAACGACCCCATCCTCGACGGACTGGTCGCGCGCGCGCTGGCTGAAAACCCCAGCGTCGACGTGGCCGAAGCGCGGTTGAAGCAGGCGCGCTCCTCGCTTCGCCTGGACCGTGCCAATGGCTTGCCCAACGGCAATCTTCAGGGCACCTATGTGCGCGCCGAACTGCCCGAAGGCGGATTGACCGGCGGCGGGGAAGGCGATTCCGGGGGCACCAGCGCCGTTGATTTCTACAATGTCGGCTTTGACGCCAGCTGGGAAGTCGACCTGTTCGGTGGCCAGCGCCGTCGGGTCGAAGCGGCGCGCGCAGGCGTGGCGGCGGCAGAGGCGCAGGTCGCAGACGCGCAGGTCAGCCTGACGGCGGAAGTCGCCAGCGCCTATGTCAACCTGCGCGACCGGCAGCGGCGGCTGGAACTGGGCCGCCAGACGGCGGAGACGCGGCGCCGGATGCTGGCGCTGACCGAACAGCGTTTCCGCGCGGGCACCGCCAGCCAGCTGGATGTCGAGCGTTTGCGCGGGCTGGTCGTCGAAAGCGACGCCGCCATCGTGCCGATCGATGCGGAGCGCGATGCCTATCTTAACGCGCTGGCGGTGCTGGTGGGCGAGGCGCCGGGGACGCTGGACAACGAACTGGCCGCATTGCGCCCGGTGCCGCTGCCCCCGGCCGAAGTAAAGGTGGGCGACCCCGCGCAATTGTTGCAGCGCCGGCCCGATGTCCGCGCCGCCGAACGCCTGCTGGCGCAGCGCACGGCGCAGATCGGCGTGGCCAAGGCCGCCAACCTGCCGCACATCAGCTTTCTGGGCCTGATCGGGATCGGTGGCACCGACCCCGGCGACTTGTTCGATCTGGACAAGCTGGTCGGGCTGGCGGTGCCGCGGCTGGCGTGGAATGCGCTCGATTTCGGCCGGGGCGGCGCGCGCGTCGGCCAGGCCGAAGGCGCGCGGGACGAAGCGGCGGCGCAATATCGCGGCGCCGTGCTGACCGCCCTTCGCGATGCCGAAGACGCACTGTCGCGCTTTGCGGCGCGTCGCAGCGCGGTGGCAAACGCGGCCCGCGCCACAGCGACCGCCGATCGCGCGGCCACCTTGATGCAGCAGCGTTACCGGTCTGGCGTCGCGACGCTGATCGACACGCTGGACGCTGAACGGCAGCGCACTGCCGCCGAACAGGGGCTGGTCGAAGCGACAGCGGCGATGACCGCCGATTATGTGGCGTTGCAAAAGGCGCTGGGGCTGGGCTGGCGCGCCTGAGCGCCTAGCGCAGGGAAATGCCCCGGCGCGCGCTGGCAAGGTGGTGAGCGTGACAGATCGCGACCGCCAGCGCGTCCGCCGCGTCGGGCCCCGCAATGGTGATGCCGGGCATCAGCCGCGCGACCATGGCGTGAATCTGCGCCTTTTCCGCGCGGCCAGTGCCGACGACCGATTGCTTGACCAGCGTGGGCGCATATTCGCCCACCTCCAGCCCCGCGCGCGCGGCCGCCGCCAGCAGCACGCCGCGCGCCTGCGCCAGCTTTAGCGTCGAGCGGGCGTTCGAATTGACGAACACCTCTTCGCACGCCGCCGCGACCGGCGCGTGGTCGACGATCAGTGCGGCGACCATCATGTCGAGATGGGCGAGGCGGCGGGCCAGCGGCGCGGCCGTATCGGTCCGCAGCCGCCCGTTGCCGCGATGGATCAGCCGGTTGCCCTGCTGCTCGACCAGACCCCAGCCGGTGGTGCCCAGGCCGGGGTCGAGGCCGAGGATCAGCATCGCACGGCTTGGGTCACTGACCCAGCTTCTCCATGATCTCGTCCGAGACTTCGTAATTGCCCCAGACGGTCTGGACGTCGTCGTCGTCGTCCAGCACGTCGATCAGCTTGAACAGCGTGGCTGCGTCTTCTTCGCTGACCGCGACCATCGTTTGCGGCCGCCAGGCGAGCTTGGCGCCTTCCGGTTCACCCAGCACGGGGGTGATGGCGGTTGCGACTTCGTGCAGCGCGTCCTGCGCGGTCCAGATTTCGTGACCGTCCTCGCTGGAGGAAACGTCCTCGGCCCCCGCTTCCAGCGCGGCCTCGAACACCTTTTCGGCGTCGCCCGCGCTTGCCGGATAGCTGATCAGGCCCATACGGTCGAAACCGTGGCTGACCGAACCCGACGCGCCGAGATTGCCGCCATTCTTGCTGACCGCCGTGCGGACATTGGTGGCGGTGCGGTTACGATTGTCGCTCAGCGCTTCGATAATCAGGCTGACACCGCCGGGGCCGAAGCCCTCATAGCGGATTTCTTCGTAATTATCCGTGTCGCCGCCCGCTGCCTTGTCGATCGCGCGCTGGATATTGTCCTTGGGCATCGACTGCGCCTTGGCCGCGTTGACGGCGGCGCGCAGGCGCGGGTTCATGTCGGGATCGGGGGTGCCCATCTTGGCCGCGACGGTGATTTCGCGGCTGAGCTTGGAAAAGAGCGACGAGCGCTTCTTATCCTGCGCACCCTTGCGGTGCATGATGTTCTTGAATTTGCTGTGACCTGCCATTGCCGTGCGCGCCTTCCGGGTGCGTTGATCCTGTAGGGCGCCGGCCGATAGGGGCCACGGCGCCGATAGGGCGAGCGCTCTAGCCGCACCCGCCCCCTCGGCTCAAGGGGCTGGCGTGCGGCTCAGACGAGGCCCAGTGCCTGCTTATAGGTTTCGAGCAGCATTTCCGCTTCGTCGCGGTGATGCTTTTCCATCCTGCGCAGGCGGATGATCGACTTCATCGTCTTGACGTCGAAGCCCGTTGATTTGGCTTCGGCGTACACATCCTTGATGTCGTCCGAAATGCCCTTCTTTTCCTCTTCGAGCCGCTCGATCCGCTCGATCAGGAGGCGCAGCTGCTCGGCGGAGATGTTGTCGCTCATGTCTTCCTTCGTGGTGCTGGATGATGAATCAGGGACGGGCGAATAGCGCATCGCGCCATTCGCGCAACCGGGGTGCGGCGGGACGCGCCCATCCCGCCGCCCGCGCGGTCAGTTCGCTGTCGTCGCCTGATGCTCCCCGCCCAGCTTGTGGACGACCCCGCGCCGCATGACGAAGGGCACGGTTTGCAGTCGCGTCACGTCCGCCACCGGATCGCCCGCGACCGCAATGATGTCGGCGTCCTTGCCCACTTCGATCGAGCCGATGCTGTCGGCGCGGCCCAAAAGCGTCGCGGCGTCGATCGTCGCCACGCGGATCGCGCGGGCGGGGTCCATGCCGGCATCGGTCATATATTTGAACTCGAGCGCGTTCGTGCCGTGCGGGCCGACACCCGAATCGGTGCCGAAGGCGATTTTCATGCCGCTGCCGAACGCCCTGCGGTGGCTGGCCTTGACCACGGTTGCGACCTGTTCGGCCTTGGCGACGCTGGCGGGCGGGCGTTCCCCGGCGCGGCCCTGGCGGATCACGCTTTCAAAGGCGTGCATGGTCGGCACCAGATAGGCGCCCTTTTGCTTGAACAGGGCGATCGTCTCATCGTCGATATAGCTGCCATGTTCGATCGAATCGACGCCGGCGCGAAGCGCGGTGTCGATCCCCGACTTGCCATGCGCGTGTGCCGTCGCCTTGCGGCCAAAGGCATGGGCGGTGTCGATGATTGCCTTCATTTCGTCATAGGTCATCTGCGCCTCAAGCCCGCCCGCGATGTTCGAGCCCACGCCGCCCGATGCCGCGAACTTGATCACCTCAGCGCCGGTGAAGATCTGTTCGCGCGTGGCGCGACGGCAATCGTCGGGCCCGTTGCACAATTCGGGCGACTGTTCGCGCTCGACATGCGCCAGTTCGCGGCGCAGGCCGTTGGCGTCGCCATGCCCAGCCGTGACCGAAATCATGTGCCCCGCATTGACGATGGTCGGCCCGGCGACCTCACCGCGATTGATCGCATCGCGCAGCGCGCGGATGCCGCGCGGTTCCCCGCCCAGATCGCGCACCGTGGTGAAGCCTGCGTCCAGCGTCTTGCGCGCTGCCGCCATCGCGCCGACGAACTGATCCTCCAGATCCAGCCCCGGCCCGTCGATCCGCGCCTGAAGCGGATAGCCCGACGAATAAAAATGGACATGCATGTCGATGAAGCCAGGCAGGACATATTGGTCCTTCAGGTCGATCAGACGTGCGCCGCCCTCTGGCGCGGCAAAGCCGTCGCGGATTTCGGCGATCTTTCCGTCGCGCACAATGATCGTGGAATTGCCGCGCGCGCGCTCACCCGGGCGCGCCAGCAGCGAGCCGGCATGGATATAGCTGACCTGCGCCGCCGGCTTCGCGGCGGGCGCGGGCGGCTGCTGCTGCGCCGACGCCGGTGTGGCGAGCGCAAGCGTGGCGGTGGCGGCGAAAAACGCGAAACGCATCGAAATCCCCCTGTTCATCCCTGTTGATAGCACCAGACACGACTAGCGCCCGCTTGCCAAGCGTGGCTGCGCGCGCGATGGAGGCGCGATGCTGGAAATGCGGCCCGACTGCGAACGCTGCGGCACCGACCTGCCGCCCCAGGCGCATGGCGCGTTCATCTGTTCGTTCGAATGCACCTTCTGCGCGGAATGTGCCGATGTGCTGGACGAGCATTGTCCGAATTGCGGCGGCGAACTGTCGGACCGCCCGACGCGCACGGGTGAGCGGCTGAAGCGCAACCCCGCCTCGACCGAGCGGCGGCACCGGCCATGACGGCGCGCATCCTGATCATCGCGGGTTCCGATTCGGGCGGCGGCGCTGGCATTCAGGCCGATATCAAGACGGCGACGATGCTGGGCGCCCACGCCATGACCGCAATCACCGCGATTACGGCGCAGAACACGATGGGCGTTGCCGCCGTGCATCCGGTGCCGACCGACATGGTCATCGAACAGATCGATTGCGTGATCCGCGACATCGGCGTCGATGCGGTCAAGATCGGCATGATCGGTTCGGCAAAGACCGCCGTGGCACTGGCAGCGCGGCTGGGTGAGATGCCGGGCCTTCCGGTCGTATTCGACCCGGTGATGGTCGCGACGTCGGGCGCGACGCTGGCCGATGATGCGACGATCGCCGCCTTTGAACAACTGATGCGGATCGCCACCGTCACCACGCCCAACCTGCCGGAACTGAAGGCATTGTCGGGCATGAGCGTGCTGGACAAGGCGGCGCAGCGCGAAGCGGCGCAAAGCCTGGTGCAGCGGCGTGGTCGCGCGCTGCTGGTCAAGGGCGGCCATGCCAAGGGGCGGCAGGTGACCGACCGCCTGTTCCAGCCCGCCGAGCCGGGCATTGCGCCAGAGGTCGAATGGAGCGACCCGCGAATCGATGTCGATGCGACGCACGGCACCGGATGCACGCTGTCGACGGCCATCGCCTGTGAATTGGCCAAGGACTGGTCGCTGCCCGAAGCGGTGGCGCGCGCGCGGCGCTTTGTGCGAATTGCGATGCAGGATGCCGCGCCGTTGGGGCAGGGGCACGGGCCGATGGCGCAACAGTCGGTGCGGCTGGACCTCAATCAGTCGCGCTGGGCGCCGATGCTCAACCATGTGACCATCCCCGCGCGCGACCTGTCGGCCAGTGAGCATTTCTATCGCCTGCTTGGCCTGCGCCAGATCGTGCGCGCCGATGAGCGTTATGCCCGTTTCGAAAGCGAGGGCGGCGCGACATTGAGCATCGAGGCGGAGGAGGAGCTGGCCGCGCCGGTCGTGTTCCTCGAATGCGGGGACTTGGACCTGATGGTCGCCTATCTGAAGGCCCAGGGCATGACCTTCACCCAATTGCCGCGCGACGAGCAATGGGGCTGGCGAGAGGCGCGGCTGACCGACCCGGCTGGCAACATCGTCTGCCTGTATCAGGCGGGCGAGATGCGCCGCTTTCCGCCGTGGCGGCTGCGCGATGCCTGATTACAGTTTCGAAGGACGGCACACCGGCCCAGTCGCCGGCGTGGACGAAGCCGGGCGCGGGCCGCTGGCGGGGCCGGTGGTGGCCGCCGCGGTCATCCTCGACGCCAGCTGCATTCCCGACGGACTGAACGATTCCAAGGCGCTGACCGCCGCGCGTCGGGCCGAATTATGTGCCGCGCTGCTGAGCTGCGCGCGCGTCGGCGTGGGCGTGGCGAGTGTCGAGGAAATCGACGAGCTGAATATCCTGTGGGCGACGATGCTGGCCATGACTCGCGCGGTGGAGGCGCTGGATGTGGCGCCTGCGATGGTGCTGGTCGACGGCAATCGCTGCCCCAAATGGGTCTGGCCGAGCGAAGCCATTGTCGGCGGGGATGCCCGCTGCCTGTCGATCGCCGCCGCCTCTATTGTCGCCAAGCATCGACGCGACACGATGATGCACGAATATGATGCGAAATGGCCGGGCTATGGCTGGGCATCGAACAAGGGCTATGCCGCGCCGGGGCACCGGGAGGCGCTGAAGCGGCTGGGGCCGTCACCTATTCATCGGCGCAGCTTCGCGCCGGTGCGTGAGGCGCAGTTGATGCTGGAACTGCCCCCCGCCTGACGTCAGTGCCGAACGCTGGCCCAGGCGTCAGCGATTTCTTTCAACTGTGCGGCGGCGTTGCGGAACGGGGCGGGGTCGTTGCCGATGCTTGCCTCGACAACATGCGCGCGCAGCCCGCGATACAGCTTGGCCAATGTGTGCGACACATCGCCGCCGCGTTCGAAATCCAGGCCATTTTCCAGCGCGAACAGGATCGCCGTTGCGCGCGTGACCCGGTCGCTTTTGATGCGGAAATCCTGATGCTCGATCGCCCAGGCGGCACCGGACAGGGCGCGGATCGCCTCACCGTAGAGCAGGTCGACCAGCGCATGGGGATCGGCGCCGCCGGTGCGGCTGGCCAGATCGACCTGACGATAGGTCGCAGCCGGATCACCGGCCAGAACGGTTGCGTAGCGTGGCATCGTCAGTCGTTCGTGTTGTTCCACGCAGCAATCTGCTGCTCAAGGAAGCTTTGCGTTGATTTATAGGCCGCGACCTTGGCGTCCATGCTGGCGAATTGCTGGGTCATGCGCGTGCGCATCGCCTCTGCCGCCTCCAGCGCCTTCTCGCGCTGTTCGCTCACATCGGCCACCATGTCCGAATAGCGGGTTTCACTGGCGCCCAGGCCGGTGGTGCGGCTGGACGCGCTCAAGGCGATCAGCCGCAGCGAGGCGGGCAGGCCGCTCGTTGAGCTGAACATCGATTCCACCGCTTGCAGATTGGCGGACAGCGCGGAGTTCAGTCGAGTCGTATCGACGCCCAGCGTGCCGTCGCGATTAGTGGAAACCCCGATTTCGGCCAGTGTGCGCGGTCCGTCCGTGTCACTCGTCAGCACAGTCGAGGCCAGCTGCGAAAGCTGGCTCTTCAGTGCGCGGGCCGCCGGGTCCGCGCGAAGGCTGCCCTCCTTCGGGTCGGTGGCCGTGGCCAGCATCGATTGAAGTTCGTTATAGGCGGCGACAAAATCCTGCACCGCTTGCGACAGCCCCTCGGTCGGGGGCGTCGTGCCGACCTGAACCAGCGTGCCGGGTTTTGCCGTTACCAGTCCCAGTCGGATGCCGGGAACCAGATCCTCGATGCTGTTCGATTGGCGGCGCACCGCAACGCCGTCGATCGCGACGATCGCGTCCTGTGCCTGCGTGCCGATGGTCGCAGGCTTGTTCGTTCCGACCTCGAGGGAGGCGAGGGAGGCGGGTGCGGGCGTGGGTGCCGGGCTTGCGGCGGGATCGGCCACCGCCGTCAACGTAAAGGCCTGGCTGTCACCGGTCGCGCCCTTCAGCACCAGTCGCGCGCCGGTCGTGTCGCTGACGATGCTGGCGGTGACGCCCGCTTTCTTGGCGTTGATCGCGGCGGCAATGCCTGACAGGGTGGCGTCGCCTTGGCCGATGGTTATGTCGATGCTGGCGGCACTGCCGGGGATGAAGTCGGTCATCACGCCTGCTTCGACCGTAGCCGAACCGAAGGTCAGCGTCAGCTTGCCGGTTTCAAAGGGGGTGTTGGCGGCGGCCACCAGTCCCGAATTGCTGGCCTGTGCCTGCGCGATCTGGCGCACTTCCACTGATGCGTTGAGATTGGTGGCACTGCCGCCCGCCAGCAGGCTGGTCTTGAGCACGCTCGAGTCGCTGCTGGTCGGTTGCGTGGACAAGGTGCCGCTGCTGACCAGCGTTGCCAGCGCGTTCGAAAAGCCGGTGATCGCGTTCTTCAGCTCGGCCGCGGACGAAACCTGGGCGGTCAGCGTCTCCTCACGCTGGTCGAGCAGCGAGTTCTTGGTCGCGAACTGAGCGTCTACCAGGCCTTCGACCAGTGCCTGCACGTCAATGCCGGACCCGACGCCCAAGCTGTTGGTGATTGATCCGACGGCCATCGGTGCGCTCCTTTCCTCAATGAACGACCGGACGGCCGGTTTTTTAAGCCGTCGCCAGCGAATTTCCGTTTTCGTCGAATCGCGCACCCAGCGGCACATCGACCGGCGGCTGAATGCCCCCGGCGGCCGCGTTGACGCCGAAAACGAACGCCAGCACCGTCGCGATCGCCAGATACAGGTCGTCGCGAATCTCCTGCCCCTCGCGGCTGGTGTAATAGACTGCACGCGCCAGCGTCGGATATTCCAGCACCGGCACCGCCATTTCGGCCGCCAGTTCGCGCAGGGCCAGGGCAGTGGCCCCGCGGCCCTTGGCGACGACCACCGGCACATTGTCCCGCCCGCGTTCATATCGCAGCGCGACCGCGAAATGGGTCGGGTTGGTCAGCACGACATGCGCCTCCCCCACCGATTTGCGGAAACTGCGCTTGGCCATTTCGTGGCGGCGGCGATGCTGCGCGGCCTTTGCCTCGGGTGAGCCTTCGGTTTCCTTGTGCTCGTCCTTCACCTCCTGCTTGGTCATGCGCAGTTTCTTGAGGCGCTGCAGGATCTGGATCGGCACGTCGATGCCCGCAATCACCACCAGCCCCGCCGACATGGCGAGCATCAGCATCGTCAACTGGCTGCCCAGTCCGCCCAGCGCGTGCTGAAGGTCGCTGGACACCACACCCAACCCGCGTTGCGCGGTCATCGACAGCATCCACCAGCCGATGCTGCCCAGCAGCATGATTTTGAGCAGCGACTTGCCAAGCTCGATCCAGCCCTGTGATCCCAGAATACGGGCCAGGCCGCTGGCAGGATTGATGCGCGACCCCTTTGGCGCGAACAGCTTGCCGTTGAAGGACAGGCCGCCCAGCATCGCCTGGCTGACAATGGCGGCAGCCATCGTCACGATCAGCAGCCCGCCCAGCGCCGGGGCAAGTTTCCACCCCGCCTCCGCCAGCGGGCGCCAGGGTTCGAAATGCTCAACATCGGCGCGGCCAAAGGAGAGGCTGGCGATCACCACTTCGCGGATCGCGCCCAACAGCATCGGCCCGAACGCCACAAGCCAACCGCAACCCAGCAGCACCACCAGCGCCGCGCCCAGATCGCGCGACTTGAGGATATTGCCTTCCTCGGCGGCCTTTTGGCGCCGCCGCGGTGTCGGGGCTTCGGTCTTTTCGCCGCCGCCCGACATCAGCCGATCACCAGCGCGCGTGCGGCGTCCAGCGCCTCGCGAACGATCACCAGCATGTAGTCGCCCATTGCCGGCATCGCGACGAACAGCGCGACGACGCCTAGGAACAGGCTGGCGGGCAGGCCGACCGCGAACAGGTTGAGCGCGGGGGCCGAGCGCGACAACATGCCGACAACGATGTTCAGGCAGAGCAGCAGGAACCCGACCGGCAGTGCCAGCAGGAACCCGGCAAGGAAGGCATAGCCTCCGAACATCGCGATGTTGCGCAGCGCATTGGCGCCCAACCATGCCGCGCCCGGCGGCAACAGCTCATAGGATCGCGCAATCAGATCGACCAGGATCAGGTGCCCGTCGACCGACAGGAACAGCAGCGTCAGCAGGATCGACAGGAAATTGCCCAGCGCCGGGCTGCTGGCGCCGCGCTGGGGGTCCATCATCGTGGCAAAGCCAAGGCCCATCGATCCGCCAATCACTTCACTGGCAATCAGCGGCGCGGCAAAGGCGATTTGCAGAATAAAGCCCAGCGCCAGCCCGACCAAAGCCTCTGCCGCAATCGACAGGAAAGTGGTGAGGGCAAAGACCTGCGTCGGTGCGGCGATGGGCATCGACCCCATGATCAGCACCCCGACCGCAGCGGACAGGATGACCCGCACCGTCACCGGCACGCTGATCGCCCCGAATACTGGCGCTGCGACAAAGGCTGCGCCGATCCGCACCATGGTGAAGATCAGTGTCCACAATTGCGGCTCGACGGCGAGGCCCAGGCCCAGCATCGCCCTATCGCACCAGATCCGGGATGCGTTCGAAGATGCTGATCGTGAAATCGCTGAGCAGGCCCAGGATCATGCCGCCAAAGATGACGAGGCTGACGCCCACCACCATCAGCTTTGGCACGAATGACAGGGTCTGTTCCTGAATAGAGGTTGCGGCCTGTATCATGCCAAGGATCAGGCCCGAAACCAGCGCCGGCAACAGGATCGGCGCCGATGCCAGCGCCAGGATCCACATCGCCTGACGCGCGACCGACAGGAAATATTCGGCGTCCATCCCCGCATCAGCTCACGAAACTGTTGGCAAGGCTGCCCATGGTCAGCGCCCAGCCATCGACCAGCACGAACAACAGCAGCTTGAACGGCAGCGAGATGATTGTCGGTGACATCATCATCATGCCCAGGCTCATCAACACCGTCGCGACGACCAGATCGATGACGATGAAGGGCAGAAAGACCAGAAAGCCGATCTGGAACGCGGTTTTCAGCTCCGACGTGACAAAGGCGGGCAGCAGCACCGAAAAGGGCACGTCCTGCGGATTGGCATAGGGGCCGGTCTTGGCGATGCCGGAAAACATCGTGATGTCCTTCACGCGCGTCTGTTTCAGCATGAACGCGTGGAGGGAGGCGCCGCCCGTCTCGATCATCTGTTCGGCGCCGATCTGCCCGGCGGCATAGGGCTTGATCGCGGCTTCGTTCACGCGGGTGATCGTCGGCGCCATCACGAACAGCGACAGGAACAGGCTCAGGCCGACCAACACCTGATTAGGCGGGGTCTGTTGCAGGCCCAGCGCCTGACGCAGGATCGCCAGCACGATGATGATCCGGGTAAAGCTGGTCATCATCAGGACGATGCCGGGCAGCACCGTCAGCAGGCCCATGATGATCAGGACCTGAAGCGACAGCGCAAGCGGCGCGTCGTTGGCGCCGCCCAGCTGGCCCAGCGCGCGGTCCAGCGCGTCGCCGACCCCCGGCTGGGCGGGCGTCGTGGGGACGGGTGCGGCGGGCAGCGCCTGCGCCAGCGTCGGTTCAACCGCGAGCAGCGTCAGCACGAATGCAGCCAGCGCAAACAGCAAGGGGCGGGCAAGGCGGATCACTGATCCACCTTGTCGATCAGCGTGACCCCCGAACGGCTGATCGATACCAGCAGGCGGCGCCCTTCGAAATCGAGGACGGCCAGGCGCGTGCCGGTAGAGATCATCATCGTCTCGCGCACCTTCAGCATCCGCTCACCCTGATTGCCGGGCATGCGCGATTCCAGCCGGCGCCACAGATACAGGCACCCGACCAGCAACCCGCACACCAGCGGCAAAAGCACCAGCAGCTTCAGGACATAGGACCACATCATGGGGTTCAGCGCACCCGGCGTTCGGGGCTGACCAGTTCGGTCATGCGGACGCCGAAACGGTCGCCCACCGTCACCACTTCGCCGCGACCAATCAGCGTGCCGTTGACGAATACGTCCAGCAGCTCGTTCGCCTGTCGGTCGAGTTCGATGACGCTCGATTCACCCAGCGCCAGCAATTCGCGCAAGGTCAGGCTGGTCGATCCGATCTCGACCGTCAGCTTGACGTCGACGTCCTGAAGCAGCCGAAAATTGGCCGCGACGCCGGGGCTGATCGGGGCGTCCGTGGGAAAGCCGCCGGTCATGTCGTTCATGGGTGAAGATCCTCTTCCTCGAGATTCTCGAGCTGGTGAATGCAGATGGCGGCACGGCCGTTCTGGGTGCCAACCATGCCGGTACCCAGCCGATGGGCGCCGACCATGATGGGCACATGCTGACCAAAGCTGATGGGAATGACGTCGCCCTGCTTCAGCTCCATCAGCGCGCCCAGCGACATGACGGGTTCGGCAAGGACCGACCGAACGGGAAAGCGCACGCCCATCGCGGCGCGAGTCAGGCCGTTACGCCAGCGCGGTTCGGGTTCGGCGGTGCGGCCATGCACCTTTGCGTTCAGCGACGGGCCGATCGGCTTGAGCGCGGCGACCGGGTAGACCAGGTCGACGAACACCGGCTCCCCCTGACCTGCCACCAGGGCGAAACGGGTGACGATCACCGCGTCCTCACCATCGAAATCCGACAGCATCGCCGGATTGATCTCAACCCGGCCCGGCGTGAAATCGAGGCGGGAGACCGGCTCCCATGCCGCCGACAGCGGTTCGGCAATGGTGCGGCCCAGTCGTTCGACCAGCGCCTCTGCCGCAGCGGAAAACTCGCCGGGCATGGGGTCGGGCGCATCGCCAACGCCGCCGAAATACATGTCCAGCATTCCGAGCGTGAAGCGCCCGTCAAGGACCAGCAGCGCGTTGCCCGCCGTCGGATGCATCGCCATGGGCAGCCACGCGGTCAGCACCTTTGGCCGTTCGGCGACATAATCGGCAAAGCGCATGACGCTGAGCGGTTCGGCCGAACTGCGGATCGCACGGCGCAGAACGGGTTCGAACACGCCGCGCAGGCCACGTGCCAAACGCGCCGAGAGATGTTGCAGCGTGTGCAGGTCGCCAAACGGATTCAGGTTCGCCGCGCCCAGCTTGGCCGCGTGCGATGCGTCCGGTCGCTGACGCTGGCGTCGATCCGACGCGGCGCTTCCTGAAGCCTTGTTAACCATGCGAATTCACTGAACAACAAAATTGGTAAAGTAGACGTTACCAATCCCGCCAAAGCCCTCTTTCTGCTTCAGTGTGTCGTTGATCGCCTTGACCAGCCGCTTTTCCAGTTGCTGCTTGCCCTGGGCGGTGAAAACCTGATCTTCGCTGGTTTCGGAAAGCGCCATCAACACCGCCGAACGCACGGCAATTTCGTGCGTTTTCAGATTGTTGATGACCTTGTCGTCATAGGGAGTCGACACGGCGATACCGACCTGGATGAAATGCACGCTGTCGGCCAGGTTCGATGTGAACTCCTTTTCCAGCGTGTAGTAATTCGACGCGAATTCGCTGCCGCCTTCGCCCTCTGGCGTCGTTTCGCCGCCACCGTCACCACCTTCGGGTTCGCCGGGGCGCTTCTGTTCGCTGCGCGGCACCAAGCGCGGGCGATCCGATTCGGCCTTCTCATGGCTGCCGCCGATCATGCCGGTGGCATAAAGACCGCCACCGATCCCGCCCCCGGCCAGGATCAGGCCACCCATGCCGATCAGCACCCATTTCATTGCGCCACCCTTTTTCTTGGGCTTGGCTGCTGCTTCCTTGTTGTCGCTCATGTTTCAATTTCCCCGCGATCAGGCGATTCGTTCGTCGGTTGAGGGCTCGGCCGCGCCGTTGCTGGCGCGGCGGTTGGTAAGGGGGGCGTCGGCGTCGGGCCGGTGGGGCGTGCGCTGCTGCCCACCCTGACCGTCGCCGCCCATGGTCTGCGCGCTCAGCCGCAGCCCGCGCGCTTCTGCCATGTCGGACAGGCGGGGCGCAGCTTCGCTCAGCAGTGCCTTGGCCTCTGGCGCTGCTGCATCGAGCGTGACGGCGATGCCCTGATCGGTTTCGACCAGCCGTACCTCGACGTCGCCCAGCGCGTCGGGCGACAGCGCGATCCGCGTTTCAACCTTGCCGTTATCTTCGCCCATGACCGTTTCGATGCGATCGATCATCGCTGTCAGCCATTCCTGACGACTGGTGTCGATGGGCGCCGACGTCAGCGTGGCGGTGGCATCGACCTGTGCCTGCGCGTCGACGGGCGCGGCATCGGGCATAGCCTGAACATTAGGCAATTCGACCGCAAAGGCCGTGTTCGGGCGCGCGCGAAGCAGGCGGTCGGTCCCGGCGACAATGGGCGCGGCCGCTGCTTCGTCCGCTACGGCGGTCCGCTGGAGCGCTGGGCGCACGGGCGCGTCGCTGCGCCTTGCTGGGGCGACTGCGGCGGAAGCGGCTTCGTCGGCCGCCATTGGCTGCTGCATGGCAACGCCCTGCGAAGCCTGAAACGATGTCGTGGCGGCTGGCGCAACCTCGAACCGGGGCCGTTCGACCACGGCGGCCGCAACCGCGACCGGTGCGGGCATGTCCAGCGGCGTCGCGGACGCTGATCCAGGCGGGGGTGACGGGGTAGCATGCTCGGCGACGGGCAGGGCAGCGGCCGCTGGAGGCGTCGGCTGACCCGATGCGGCGCTCTGGGCAGGCGCAGGTGCGGGCGCGTCCACCGGCGCTGCGATCACCCCCGTTCGAACGGGGAGAGGGGCCGCATTTTGCACCGTGTTCTGTGGCGTCGGGCTTGCGGTCGTGACCTCTGGCTGCGGATCGCTCTGCGGCATCAGCGCAAGCAAGCCGTTGCCGTCACCTTCGCTAATGCTGTCGCTTGCAGGATCGGCTTCCGCGTCGTCCCGTGGTGCCGCCAGGAGATTAATGACGGCGGCGCCTTCGCCGTCGCTGTGCTTTGCACGACCGCCTTCCGCGTCTCGCTTCGGGGCGGCCACGCTCTTGCGGGCAACGACGCTGTCGCCTGTGGGGAGCTTCGGATCGGATGGATGCGCGCCCGCACGCGGCTTCGTTGCGCTTGGTTCTGGCAGTTTGGCGAAGCGCGACACGATTGGCGCGGCTGGCGGCGGGGGTGGCGTTGTCGGAGCGGCATCGTCCGGCAACATCTTGCCGGTCATGGCATTGTCTTGCCGATCCTCGGCGATCGGTCTGGCCCCGGCCACCAGTGCGGCAGCAGTGACAGGCGCTGCTGACGTATCCTTTTCATTGCCTGCTGCGGGCGCCTGGAGCGCCGCGGCGACCGGCGCGGGAGCGTTCGCGGGCTGAGGCAGCGTGGCTGCGCTACCGGTGTCGTCTAGAATGGCCGGGGCAGTGCCCAGTGCGCTTTCGCCAGCGGTTATTGTCGCAACAGGCCGGTCTGCGTTCACGAATCCTTTATCGGGGCCAAGGGTGGGCGTGTCGGTGCCAGAAATAACGGTCGGCGCGCTCATTGTCGAAGGGGGCAGCATGGCAAAGGTCGACGCTGTCTCGTCGGTCAGGCTGTGGCCAGCGGCGGGCTGGGCAGCCGCGTTTGCGCTATGGACGTCGTCGGAACGTACCGGCGGAAGGCCCGGGGTAAGGACCATCGGGCGCTCGCGCGGCGTAGCGATCAGCGCCGGCGCATCGGCACCCGAACGCGGTTCGGATGTGAACTTGCCCTCGGAACCGGACGGCGCAACCAACCGGTCGACGTTGAGAGGCGTCGTCGTGCCCGATCGGGGCAATGTGATCGCGGCACCGTCGGCGCTTAAGGACGCAATCGGCGCGGTGATGGCGGGCAGCGATGCATCGACGACGATAGGCTGTGCGAGCGTGCCACTCCCCGGAATAGCGGGAATAACCGGTGCCGCGATGCTTGCCGATCCGAGCAGTGCGGCAAAGGTCGACGGCGCGCGGCCGGGCCGTTCACCGGCGGTGGCGGGCTGGGTCGGTCCGTGCGAACCGGGCGAGAGGATCAGGTCGGGCAGCATATGCCCCGGCAATCAGCAAGGATCGTGCCGATTTGGCGCACGGCCCGGCGGCAGGTCTTCCAACGCGCGGATCGCCTTGAGCGCGGCGGCGTGATCGGCGCGGGTGATCAGCTTTTCGACAGCGCTCTGGTCGCGCCGTGCCTCTCGCGTGGCGGCTTGGGCGCTTGCCAGCCCTTGATGGGCGGTGGCCACACGCGCTTCGGCGGCATCGGCGGAGGCATGCAGACGGTCACGATAATGCGCTGACGCGGCAAAGCTGAGCGCGTCGGCGGGTTTGCTCGACGGCGTGGGTGCGACCTCGGCGGCGAGGTGAGCGATGCGGTTCTTCAGCGCCAGTTCGCTGGCCACCCGGTCGGCGGCGCGTGCTTCCTCCGCACGGGTCAGGCCCAGTTGCAGCGTGCGGACGCGCAGGATCCGCTCCAGTTTTTTCGGGTCAGCCGGCATCGCCAAACACGCCCGTAAGCTCGGCTACAGCATCGCCCAGCGACACGACCTCGTGCGAGTCCTGCCGGATATATTCGAGGACGGCGCCGTTGGCGGCGATGGCGGCGTCAATCGCCGGATCGGCCCCGGCGCGGTAAGCGCCCATCAGCACCAGATCGCGATTTTCCTCATATGTCGCCAGATGACGGCGCAGCGTCCGCGCCGCCAGCACATGGTCGCGCGGCGCGATGTCGGTCATCACGCGGCTGACCGACGGGCCGACATCGATGGCGGGATAGACGCCGCGTTCGGCCAGCGCGCGGCTGAGTACGATATGTCCGTCCAGGATCGAGCGCGCCGAATCGACCACCGGGTCGTTCCCGTCATCGCCATCGGCCAGCACGGTATAGATGGCGGTGATCGACCCGCCGGACGTGACGCAGGTGCCCGCGCGTTCGATCAGGCTGGGCAGCATCGCGATGGCCGACGGCGGATAGCCGCGCGCCGATGCCGGTTCGCCCAGCGCCAGCCCGATCTCTCGTCCGGCATGGGCGACACGGGTCAGCGAATCCATGATCAGCAGCACGCGCTTGCCCTCGGCCCGGAACGCCTCCGCAATCGCGGTTGCGCGCAGCGCGCCGCGAATACGCAGCACCGGCGAATGATTGGCGGGCACGGCAACCACCACCGACCGCGCGCGTGCCTCCCCGAAAATCTTGGTTTCCAGGAAGTCGGCAACCTCCCGGCTGCGCTCTCCGATCAGGCCGACGACGACCACATCGGCCTGTGCCGCGCGCACGATCATGCCCAGTAGCACCGATTTGCCGACGCCCGATCCGGCCATGATGCCGACGCGCTGGCCCTGACCGATGGTCAGCAGGCCGTTGATCGCACGCACACCGACATCCAGCGGCTCCAGCACGCGACCACGATCCAGCGGGTTCTGGATGTGCCCCGCCAGCGGCCAGCGACCGGCGCCCCGGATCGGGCCGCGCCCGTCAATGGGTTTGCCCGCGCCGTCGACCACGCGGCCCAGCAGCGCGGCGCCCACCTCTGCCTCACCCGGCGCGCCGATTGGGCGCACCGGCGCCTGTGGCAGCAGTGCGGCGGGGCCGCCCAGGTTCATCATCAGGGTGCGATTGCCGCGAAAGCCGATTACTTCCGCCTCGACACGCGCGGTGCCTTCGCCGATTTCGCACACCGTGCCGACGGGCAGCGACAGGCCCACCGCCTCCATCAGCAATCCGTCATAGGATGCGAGCCGCCCCGATACGCGCGGGCGCGGGGCAATGGCGGCGCTGCCGATGGCACCCAGATAATCGTCGGCGAAACGCGTCAGCATTTCGGCAACGGCACGCGATCGATTGCGGCCGTCAGTTGTTCGATCCATCGTTCGGGGCTGTCCTCCACGATGGTCGAGGCTGCTTCCAGGCTGAAGGCGCCGCGCGCCATGTCGGCGTCGGCAACGGCGAACACCGTGGCGGGCAACCGGCCATCGACCAGCGCCATGTCGGCGGGATTGAGCCGCAGGATCGCCGATTCGGTCGAATCAGCCAGCAGTTCGACTGCGGCCTCGATCCGGGCGTTCAGATTGTCCGCACTCACGCCGGTTTCGCCGATCAACTGGCTGACCAGTGTCAGCACCGTCTGGCGCATCTGCGTGGCAAAGCGTTCGCGGTCCAGCCAAGTGACGCTGGATAGCGCCTGAGCCAGCCCGTCCAGCAGCGCGCGGTCGCGGTTCCGGTCTATAGCCGCCTCTTCCCGCGCTTCCCGCAGACCCTCGGCATAGCCCTCAGCGCGGGCGGTGGCGACGGCATCGACGCTGGCGGCGGCGGCGGAAAAGGGGTCCCAGCCCTCGGTCGGCTTGTTCTCGCGGTCGGCGGGGTGGAAGTGGCGCGGTTCGGGCGCGGCTTCCTCGGCGGGGGAGAGGTCCTGTTCGGGTTCGCGGTTGCCCGGCGGTGTCGGTGCAAATCCCGGCGGCGGCGAAAAGGCGCGGCGCAGCGCATCGCCGATATCGTCGTGCCGCCCGGCAAACCCTGCGGCAAAGGCGACCGGCGCGCTGGTGGCGAAAGCGGCCTGTGGCGACCATGCCTCAGACATAATCATCCTCCCCGCCGCCCATCATGATCGTGCCTTCCTTGGCCAGCGAACGGGCGGTCGCGATAACCGCCTTTTGCGCGTCCAGCACTTCGCTCAGCCGCATCGGGCCGCGCTCTTCCATTTCGTCGCGGATACCGTCCGCGGCGCGCGCCGACATGCAGCCCAGGAAGCGGTTGCGTCCCGCTTCGTCGATGCCCTTCAGCGCGCGCACCAGCAGGTCGGTGTCGACGTTGCGGATCAGCACGCCCAGGTTCTTGTCATCCATTTCGAGCAGATTGTCGAAAACGAACATCGCTTCTTCGATCTGGCGGGCGACATCGCGGTCAAGCTTGGCCAGTTTGGGCATGACCCGTGCTTCGGTCGCCTTGCGGGCACTCGACAGAATCTTGGCGGCGTCCTTGGTCCCGCCCATTTGCAGGCCGGTGCCCGATTGCGGCTGGCCGATACGCGCCGACAGGGCCGCGCGCAGCGTGTCGATCGCCTCGGGCGTGACGGGCCCAAGTCGCGCGACGCGGTGCAGGATCTGTGGCTGCAGGTGTTCGGGCAGGATTTCCAGCACCTGTCCTGCGACCGCCGGGTCCAGATTGGCGATCAGAACGGCAGCGATCTGAGGATGTTCGGTTTCGATCAGGCTGGCGATTTCGCCGGGGTCCATCCAGTCGAGCAGGTCGATCGCACAGGCCGCTTCGGGCGGCGTGATCTGCGCCAGCACGCTGTCGGCCTTTTCGGGGCCGAGCGCCTTGTTCATCATGCCGGCGATCTTGGGGCGCGGGTCGAAGCCGATGGCGGTCCGGTCACGCGCATGGGCAATGAAATCGTCGAGGACCGACTCCACTTCTTCCTCGCTGACATCGGCCACGGTGAACATGGCTTTGCCCAGCTGGCGGACTTCCTCCGGCTCCAGCTTTTGCAGGATGGCGGCGGCTTCCTCTTCGCCGACCAGCATCATCAACACTGCGGCGCGTTCGACGCCGGAAAACTGGCGCAGGGGTTCCATCACTGTTCGTCACCCCGGATCATGTCACGCACCGCCAGCGCGGCGCGCGTCGGATTGTCGCGCGTGAAGCCGCGGACCAGCCCCACGCGTTCGTCATAGCTGCGCGCCGACTGCAGCATTTCGATGCTGACCAGTTCGGCATTGGCGCTGGGCACAGGGGCGGCGACTGGCGTTCCGTCCGGCCCCTCGACCATGGCGGTTGCCGCGCCTGTGGCATCGACGGCGGTCGCGCCGTCGGCACCGGGCAGCGCCAGCGCGGCTTCGGGCTTGGCGTCGCCGCCCTTTTTCGACAGCGAGCGCACGATGGGGCGGATGCCGACGAACAGGACCAGGAGCGCGATCATCAACGCCGTGCCATTGCGGGCGGCGACGGGAAACCATTCGGCGTCGTACCAGGCGCGGGCGTCGGCATCGGTCACTTCGGCGGAGAAGGGTCGGCTGATGACCGTCACCTGATCCTGCCGCGCCGCGCTATAGCCGACGGCGGCGCGGACCAGTTCGGTCACCTGGCGAAGCTCGGCCGCGGTGCGCGGCTTGGCACCCGCGGGCTCACGCAGCAGCACCGCAACCGACAGGCGGCGGATATTGCCGGGTGCCTGACGCGTCACCGACACCTGCTTGCCCAGGTCGTAAGTGCGGGCATATTCCTCGCTAGCCTTGCCGCCGGCGCCCATCACGCCCGCGCCCGGCTGGGTTGCGGGGTCGTTGGGATTGGTCAGCGTGGCGGTGGCGGGCGGCGTGTTGGACAGCGCGCCGGGAATGCCGCCGGGCGCACCGGCGGCTGCCTGTGGACTCTGCCACTGGCCCTGTTCGGCGCGCACCACGCCCGATTTGTCAAAGGTTTCGCGCGTCGCCTGATTTTCGTCCAGATCGACATCGGCTTGCACCTCGGCCGAGAAATTGCCCGCGCCGACCAGCGGCGTCAGCAACTTGGACAGCTGAAGCCGGAACTTGTCCTCGACCCGCCGCTGATAGTCGATGCGTGCGTCGCCCGCGCTGGCGCCGGCTTGGCTGTCCTTGGAAGACAACAGCGCGCCCATCTGATCGACGATGGTCACGTCGTCGGACTTCATCCCCGGCACCGACCCGGCAACCAGATTGACGATCGAGCGCACCTGGCTGTCCGACAATGTGCGTCCTGGCTCCAGCCGGACGATGACCGATGCGGAGGGGCGGGCATTGTCGCGCACGAACACCGACGCTTCTGGCGTGGCCAAGTGGACGCGCGCATCGATGACGGCGTCGATCTCGGCAATCGAACGGGCCAGTTCGGTTTCGCGCGCCTGTTTCAGTCGCTCACCCTCGACCGCACGGCTGACGCCCATCGGCAGTTCGTCGAGAATGGCATAGCCGCCGGGCGCCGCTTTCGGCAGGTCCTGGCTGGCCAGCAGCATCCGGGCGCGGTGATAATCGTCGTCGGCGACGGTGATCGCGCCCGATTGGTCGATATGTGACGGGATATTGGCGGCCGACAGCGCGTCGCTGACCGCGGCCTTGTCGGCGTCGCCCAGATTTGGGAACAGCACCCGCTGCGGCGGCTGGGCGATCATCACCCAGGCCAGCGCGGCGGCGGCGATCAGGCTGACGATCATCACCAGCGGCAAGGCGCGCTTCACCGCCGGTTGCTGGAGCAGCCCCTGCGCCTGTTTCAGCGGCTGGGCGATGGCGGGCGGCAGGGTTGCAAGTGCGTTGGACATGGCGCGTTACACCGGCATGCTCATGATGTCCTTGTAAGCGGACAGCAATTTGTTGCGGACTTGCAGCGTGGCCTCGAACCCGACGGACGCCTGCTGGCGGGCGAGCATCACCTTGGCGATGTCGATCGTTTCGCCGCGTTCATAGGCGGCGGACAGGTTGCTGGCCTGATGCTGGGCGCGATTTACCTGCCCCAGCGCGCCTTCCAGCGTGTCGGAAAAGCTGCTGATCGCGGGCGGTGCGGCCGTGGGCGCGGCGGCGGGTGCCGCAACCTCCTGATTGGCGCGCGACAGTGCCTGGTTTTTCTCAAGGATCTGTTGGCGCATGGCCATGATCCGGTCGACGCTCATCGCGCCGCCGCCGATGCCGTTTACGCTCATGCCGAAGCCCTCTGATCGGAGATCGTCTCACCCTGTTCGCGCAGTCGCGCCAGGCGATAGCGCAGGGTGCGTTCGGAAATGCCCAGCCGCCGCGCGGTTTCGACCCGGCTGCCGTTGCACGCGGCCAGCGTTTCGCGGATCGCCTGAAATTCGTGCATCTGGACGATGTTGGACAGGCGCCCGCCAGCATCTTCATTGGCCACCGCGCGCGGGGCGCTGGGGCGGTCGAAAATGATGTCGGACCCTTCAATCCGCTCGCCGGTCGACAGCAGCAGCGCGCGCTGGATCACATTTTCCAGTTCACGCACATTGCCCGGCCAGTCATGCGCCTCAAGCTGGTCCAGCGCCTCACGCGACAGCCAGGGAAGCTGGGCACGGCCGCCGGCATGACGCGCGATCATCGCGGTCGCCAGCGCCGGCAGATCGGCCTTGCGCTCCGCCAGTGCGCGCGTCGTCAGCGGGAAAACCGACAGGCGATAGTAGAGGTCGGCACGGAACCGGCCCGCCGCCACTTCGTCCTGAAGGTCGCGATTGGCGCAGGCGATGATTCGCACGTCGATCTTTTCCGGCTCGGTCGCGCCGATCGGCACGACTTCGCGTTCCTGAAGCGCGCGGAGCAGCTTGGCCTGAAGCGCCAGCGGCATTTCGGCGATTTCGTCGAGCAGCAATGTGCCGCCATTCGCCGCACGGAAAAAACCCTGGCCGCCCGACGATGCGCCGGTGAACGAACCCTTGGTATGGCCGAACAGCATCGCTTCCAGCATGGTTTCGGGAAGCGCGGCGCAGTTGATCGCGACAAAGGGGCCGTCACGCCGGTCGGACGCGCGGTGGATGGCGCGCGCCATCACTTCCTTGCCCGTGCCGGTCGGGCCGTTGATCAGCACGGTGATGTCGGACCGGCCGATTCGCTCGGCAAGCGCCAGCAGCGCCAGGCTCTCGGGATCGGCGGCGACCACCGCATCGCTATCGCGCAGCATCGCGCTGGCGAAACCTGCGCCGATCGCGGGATCGGCATCGTCGAAACCGACCATCGCGGGGGCACCGTCGATGAACGGGCGGGCGATCTGCCGCCCCTTGGCAACGACCATCGTCCGGGCCGGCGCCGGCGTTGCTTCGCCTGCGGTCACCAGCAACCGGTCGCCCGGACGCGGCGTGGCGTCGGTGGCGGCGATTTCCAGCCCCTGCGACCGCAGCACGGACAGCAGGAGATAGTGATCGCGCTGCACTGCAGGCGACGGGATGATCGTCGTCATTTTTCTGTTCCCCCTTGAGTCGGGGATACCCGTCCTATTGTTAATCACGGGTAAAACTTGCCGTTACCGGCAATGTTTTTCCGCTCCTGTATTCCGGGCGCGCGCGGGATTTATAAATAACCCCCGCGCGAGACCGGATTCCCGCCCAATCTTTTTCCTAAAGCCCCGGCTTTCCCGGTCGTTCTCCTGTTTGGCTGCTCGAAACCCAGGATCATCAATGGGGGGATGGACGGGCGGTTCGGGTGAATGGAGATCGACTATGACCGTTATCGGAACCAATATCGGCTCGCTGCGGGCGGCCAACGCATCCCAGCGCGCGGACGACATGCTGCGGACCAGCATGGAGCGTCTGTCGACCGGCAAGCGAATCAACTCGGCAAAGGACGACGCCGCCGGCCTGGCGATCGCCAACCGCATGACCAGCCAGGTGAAGTCGATGAGCGTTGCGATCCGCAACGCCAATGACGGCATTTCGCTCGCCCAGACGGCGGAAGGCGCGATGAGCGAAGTCACCAACATGCTTCAGCGCATGAAGGAACTGGCCACCCAGTCGGCCAACGGCACCCTGAAAGCCAGCGACCGTACGTCGTTGCAGGCCGAGATGAACCAGCTGGTCGCCGAAATCGACAACGTCGCAAAGACCACGTCGTTCAACGGCGTGAACCTGCTGGATGGTTCGCAGGGTTCGATCAAGCTCCAGACCGGAATCGAGGCGGACCAGACCATTTCGATGAATATGGTCGATATGCGGAGTGAACAGCTGGACCTGTCGAAGACCACCGCAGCCGTTGCCGATGGCTATGCCCTCGATCTGAACGAGCTGACCGGCGCGATGGCGATCAAGGTCAACGGCGTGAGCGTGGATGCCAACACCAATGCGGTTGATGCGGCCAAGCTGATTTCGAACGGCGATGTTACGGCGACCGCTTCCAACGAACTCTCCATCGCTTACACCGCTCCGTCGGGCGCTGCAGCTTCGATCACGATCAACGGGGTGGCAGTTGCTCTTGCTGACGGCGACGATCTCAACGCTGCGGTGACCAAGATCAATGCTACTCTCGCGGCGCAGGGCGGTCAGGCCCTGACTGTCGAAGCGGATGGCGGCAACATCAAGCTGAGCTCGAAGGGCGAGAGCATCCAGATTACCACCGCTGACGACGCAGTCTTTACCGCTGTGACGAACACCGCGGGCGATCCGGTCGAAGATGCCGCCGGTGACCCTATCGATCTGTCCGCTGGCTATTCGCAAAAGGGCACGATCACCCTTGAGGCCACTTCGGGCCAGATTTCGGTCGAAGATGGTGTCGAGGGTGGTTCGACCAACCTTGTAGCACTCGGCATCACCGACACGCTCGAAAATGCGCGCTCGATCAGCATCTCGTCGCAGGAAGCCGCAGGCGACGCGCTTGCCACAATCGACGCAGCTTTGGACAAGGTCACCGCCGGCCGTGGTGATCTCGGTGCGGTTCAGAACCGCCTGCAATCGACGGTCAACAACCTCACCACCACGGCCACTAACCTGACCGACGCACGCAGCCGTATCGAGGACACGGATTTCTCGACCGAGACGACCGCACTCGCCAAGGCGCAGATCCTGAGCCAGGCGTCGACCGCGATGCTGGCGCAGGCCAATCAGTCGCAGCAGGGTGTGATGTCGCTCCTGCGTTAAGCGATACAAGGATATCCGCGTAACCGCCGCCGCCTTTCGTTATGAAAGGCGGCGGTCGATCTGCCGCTCTCCATTACGGACAGCAAGGGTGGCGGGTCACGAAAAAGCCCCGGCCGGTATAACCTGGCCGGGGCTTTTTACGTTCAGCCGCGCGTCAATGTTCAGCTGCGTGCGCCGGTTCGGTAAAAGTCGTGATACCAATCGGCAAAGCGGGCCAGCCCCTCTGCCAGCATGACCTTTGGCTGGTATCCGGTCAGCGCGTGCAGCCGCGACACGTCGGCAAAGGTGGCGGTGACGTCGCCGGGCTGCATCGGGCGCATGACCTTGATTGCCTCGCGCCCGATCGCGCGTTCCAGCGTTTCGATCATTTCCATCAGGCCGACGGGATGGCTGTCGCCGATATTCAGCACCCGGTGACCGCCGGGGGCGGGCGGATGGTCGAGCGCGCCGATGATGCCGTCGACGATGTCGTCTATATAAGTAAAGTCTCGCGCCATCCGGCCTTCGCCGAAAACCTCGATTGGCTCACCCGCCATGATTTTTCGGGAAAAGGTGAAATAGGCCATGTCGGGCCGGCCCCACGGGCCATAGACAGTAAAAAAGCGCAGCCCGGTCTGTGGAAAACGATAGAGCCGCGCATAGGACTGGCTCATCAACTCACATGCGCGCTTGGTCGCGGCATAAAGCGAGACGGGATCGTCCGCTGCCTCATCCTCGCTAAAGCCCGCATCGCCCATCGGCCGCTCACCATATACGGAGCTGGAAGAGGCGTAGACGAGGTGCTGGAAGCCGCTGGCATGGCGGCATGCCTCCATCACCGACAGGTGACCGGCCAGGTTGGAGTGTTCATAGGCGAAGGGGTTGTCGATGCTGTACCGCACACCCGCCTGTGCGGCGAGGTGGACGACGCGGGTGACTCCATGATCCCGGACCAGCGCCGCCATCGCGCCGGCGTCGGCAATGTCGATCCGGTGAAAGTCGAAGCCCTCCCGATCCGCAAAGGTCGCAAGCCGTGCTTCCTTCAGCGCGACATCATAATAGTCGTTGACGATATCGACGCCGATCACCCGTTCGCCGCGGTCAAGCAGCCGGTGGGCGGTCGCATGGCCGACAAAGCCCGCAACCCCCGTGACAAGGATCGGCGCCGGCATCAGCGGCCCACCGCGTGATAGGTAAAGCCCGCGGCCTCAACCGATTCACGCGGATAGATGTTGCGAAGGTCGACCATGACCGGTGTGCTCAACAGCGATTTGACCCGGTTCAGGTCCAGCGCGCGGAACGCGTCCCATTCGGTGACGATGACGACCGCATCGGCCCCCTCCATCGCCTGATACGGCCCCTCGCAATATTCGACATTGTCGAGCACCTTCTTCGCCTGTTCGGTCCCTTCGGGATCGAAGGCGCGGATGAGGGCGCCGGCGTCCTGCAGCGTCTGGATGACGGCGATGGCCGGGCTGTCGCGCATGTCGTCGGTATTGGGCTTGAACGTCAGGCCCAGAATCGCAACGGTCTTGCCGCGCACGTCGCCGCCCATTGCGGCGATGACCTTGCGGCCCATCGCACGCTTGCGGTTGTCGTTGACCGTGACCACCGCCTCGACAATCCGTTGCGGAGCATCATGGTCCTGTGCCGTTTTCAGCAACGCCAATGTATCCTTCGGGAAACACGACCCGCCATAGCCGGGACCGGCGTGCAAGAATTTCGGCCCGATGCGGTTGTCCAGTCCGATGCCGCGCGACACTTCCTTCACGTCTGCGCCAACCTTTTCGCACAGATCGGCGATTTCGTTGATGAAGGTGATCTTGGTCGCCAAAAATGCGTTGCCGGCATATTTAGTCAGCTCGGCCGCGCGCCGGCTCATTTCGATAACCAGTGAGCGGTTCAGCGTCAGCGGGCGATAGATCTGGCGCATGACTTCCATTGCGCGTTCGTCGTCGCCGCCCACGACCACGCGGTCGGGCCGTTTGAAATCGTCGATCGCGGCGCCTTCGCGCAGGAATTCGGGATTGGACACCACGGCAAAATCGGCATCGGGATTGGTTTCGCGTATAATGCGCTCAACCTCGTCGCCAGTGCCGACGGGCACGGTCGATTTGTCGACGATGACCGTGAACCCCGTGATCGCGCCCGCCAACTCCCGGGCAGCGGCATAGACGTAGCTGAGATCGGCATGGCCATCGCCGCGCCGCGTCGGCGTGCCGACCGCGATGAACACCGCATCGGCATCCTTCACGCTTTCGGCCAGGTCGGTGCTGAAGCGCAAGCGACCCGCCGCGACATTGCGTGCAACCAGTTCGTCCAGCCCCGGTTCGTAAATCGGCATCCGGCCCGCATGCAGCGCGTCGATCTTGGACTGGTCCTTGTCCACGCAGATCACGTCATGTCCGAAATCCGCAAAGCACGCGCCCGAGACCAGCCCGACATAGCCCGAGCCAACCATCCTGATCCGCATTCAAAATCCTTTCACCGGCCGCGCGCGGCCGAAATCACGTCGCATTGAGTCAGTTCAGCGCATCGATGAATGCCTGCACCGGCCCCTTCAGGTCTTCGCGCGCAAGGCCAAGCGCGATGTTGGCGGTCAGCCAGCCGGCCTTGTCACCGCAATCGTAACGCTGCCCGTCAAATGTAAAGCCGTGGAAGGGCTGGTTGCCGATCAGCTTTGCCATGGCGTCGGTCAGCTGGATTTCGCCGCCCGCACCGGGTTCCTGCTTGTCCAGGATCTGCATCACTTCCGGCTGAAGGATGTAGCGACCGGGAATCATCAGGTTCGACGGCGCCTTGCCCTTTGGCTTTTCAACCAGCGCCTTTACCTCGGTCAGACGGCCATCGACCGCACCGGGAGAGATGATGCCATATTTGTCGGTTTCGCTGTCGGGCACTTCCAGTGCGCCGATGACGTTGCCGCCAACCTTGTCATACGCCTCGACCATCTGGCGCATGAACCCGCCGACCATCAGCTCGTCGGGCAGCAGCACCGCAAACGGCTCGTCGCCCACGATTTCACGCGCACACCACACCGCATGGCCAAGGCCCAGCGGTTCCTGCTGGCGGACATAGACGGGCGAGCCGGGCTTTTGCCGGATCCCTTCGATCACGGCCATGGACTTGCCGCGCGCCTTCATCGTGGCTTCAAGTTCGTAGGAGACGTCGAAATGATCCTCCAGCGCGCCCTTGCCGCGGCCGGTGACGAAGATGATCTGTTCGATCCCCGCCTCAAGCGCTTCCTCGACCGCATATTGGATGAGGGGCTTGTCGACGACCGTCAGCATTTCCTTTGGCATTGCCTTGGTCGCGGGCAGGAACCGGGTTCCAAGACCAGCAACGGGGAACACCGCCTTGCGGACGCGCTTGATCGTCATCGAAACTCCCTTTCTGCCGGCGGATTGCCGGTCATTGGCTGGATCGGGCTTCTAGCAGAGCAGTTTTCGCTGCGCCGCATCGAATAGCGGCTTTCAACCGCATACGGACGCACAGCCCCCCAAAGGGGGATTGCACGTCCGGTCCGTCACCTTGATCGCCACGTAAAGACCGAAGTGGCCGCATAGTTCCAGACAACCCCGACGGCGATCCCGGCCAGCCCTGCTGAAAACCAGTTATAATGGAAGTCGCTGAACATATAATCCGCGATGCCGACATTGGCGATCGCGCCCACCGAACACACCAGCATGAACGTCGCCAGCCCGCGCGAGACCCGGAAAAAGCCACGCAGGCGCCGGTCGCGATAGGTGAGGGTGTTGTTGACGAAAAAGTTGAAGATCATCGCGGTCGCGGTCGCCGTGGCCTGCGCCCACATGAACGGCGACACTCCCAGTGCCAGCACGATGCTGAGCACGCCCATATGAACGAACACGCCCAGCCCGCCGATGAACATGAACGACAGAAAGCGTGCGGGCACGATATGCCCAACCAGCTTGTCCGCCAGCAGCAGCAGATATTCCCAGACGATCAGCGCATCTAGTTTGCTCTCGCCCGTCTGCCTGGCGCGAAAATGATAGGCGACTTCGCGAATGCGCAGCGGCTGTCGCGTCGATGCGGCGATGTCGAGCAGGATCTTGTAACCCTGTCCCGACAGGTTGCGCACCGCGCTGTAAAAGGCGGGTCTGGAAATCGCGAAGAAGCCGCTCATCGGGTCGGTCAGATCGGCGCAGGTGATCAGCCGCGCCAGCCGGGTGGCCGCCGTGCTGACCCGCGCGCGGCCCGCATCCCAGTCGCCGATGCCGCCTCCTGCGGTATAACGCGATCCGACCACCAGATCCGCCTCGTTGCTTTTCAGCAAGGCCAGCATTTCGGGCAGCACCCGTTCGTCATGCTGAAGGTCCGCGTCGATCACGGCGAGATAGGGTGAGGTCGTGCTCAACATCCCTTCGGTGACGGCGGTCGCCAGACCGCGCCGCCCGACACGGTGAATGACGCGCAGATTGCCGCGCGTGTCGGCCAGTTCGGCCAAGATGTCGCGCGTGCCGTCGGTCGAATCGTCATCGACGAAAACCATCTCGAACCGGATACCCGACAGCGCGCGTTCCAGCGCCTCTGTCATTGCGCGGACATTGCCGCGTTCGTTGAAGGTGGGGATGATGACCGACAATTCGGGCGTGGCGCCGGGGCGGTGCGTTGCCCCGGCGCTCATGACGCAATCTACGGTCGGATGTTGCATGACGGTTCCGTCACCCGCACGGCTGCGGCGCGGGCGATGGCATCGCCCCGGCAACGTCGTAGTGGAAATCGTCGAACTCGCACCACGCCATGTCCTGCTCCCCGCCGGGCCCCGTTACCGGGCCGCGCGGGCGAGATAAAGCGGCTAAAGCGCCAATTTCAGTCCCGCGATCAGCAGCACGGCGGCCAGCACCGGCTGAACGATGCGTTCCGGCACCATGGTGGCCAGTTTGGCGCCCAGCGCGATGCCCGGCACCGACCCCAGCAGCAACAGGCCCAGCAGGCCCAAGTCGACCGTGCCGATCAGCAGGTGGATGATACCGCCGACAAAGGCGATCGGCACCGCATGGGCAATGTCGGTGCCGACCAGCCGCCGCAGCGACAGGCGGCGGGGATACAGCGCCATCAACATGATCGCACCCAGTGCGCCAGCACCAACCGACGTCATTGTTACCATCACGCCCAGCAGCGCCCCGGCCAATACCGTCGCCGCACGCTTCATGGCCGGGAAGCCGGGGTTCGAGCGGATCGGGAGTAACTGGACGTAATTGGCCAATCGTCTGCGGCACAGCGTGGATATCGACGTCAGGATCAGCACGATGCCAAGGCTGACGCCCAGCATGGGCGAGTCGACGCGCCCGATCCCCGAATACCATAGCCACAGGCCGACCAGCAGCGCGGCCGGGATACTTCCCAGCGCCAGCAGCCGCACGACGCTCATGTCAACGCTGGCATGGCGATGGTGGATATAGCCGCCGACGCTTTTGGTGATCGCCGCGAACCACAGATCGGTGCCGATCGCCGTCGCGGGCGCGACACCGAACATCAGGATCAACAGCGGCGACATCAGCGAGCCGCCGCCGACGCCGGTGATGCCCACGATGATCCCGACCAGCAGCCCGGCCAGGACGTTCAGCCATTCCATTACGGGGTTCCTGCCCGGTGCGGCATGGTGCGGGTCAGGCCGCCGACCGCGCGGGCGCCAGCCGCTGGACCAGGGCCAGCAGATTGTCCGCCTCTTCCTCTCGGCAGATCAGCAGGTCGGGCAGATAGACGTCGGCGCGGTTGTACAGCATCGCGCCGCCGTCGATGCGCGAGACGTGCAGCCCTGCGGCCAGCGCCACCGCGACGGGGGCGCAACTGTCCCATTCATATTGCCCGCCCGAATGGAGGTAGATGTCGGCCTCCCCGCGAACGACGGCCATCGCCTTTGCCCCGGCAGAGCCCATGGGTAGCAGTTCGGCGCCTATTTCATTTGCCACGGCGACAGCTTCGGGCGCGGGGCGAGTGCGGCTGACCAGCATCCGCAGGGGCGTGTTGCGCGCAGGAAGCGGCGGCGGGGCGGCGCTGTCGAACGTGACACCCAATGCGGGCAAAGCGACCGCACCGGCCGCCGGCTGCCCGTCGACCGACAGCGCGACATGCACGGCCCAATCGACGCGCCCCTCCGAATATTCCCGCGTACCGTCCAGTGGATCGACGATCCAGACGCGGCTGCGCTCAAGACGGGCCACGTCGTCGACGCTTTCTTCCGATAACACCGCGTCGTCGGGGCGTGCCTGCTTCAGCGCCTCAAGGATCATGGCGTTCGCCACCCGGTCGCCCGCCGCGCCCAGCGCCTTGCCCTCGAACAGGCCGGTATCGCGCAGGGTCAGCAGCAGCGCGCCCGCCGCATCGGCGATCCGGCGGGCCAGCCGTGCGTCATCGGCCAATGTCGTCACGCGCCAAAGATCCGCTGCACGATCAACTCGGCTGCCTTTTCGGGCGACATTGAAACGGTGTCCACCGTGATTTCGGCATGTTCGGGCGTTTCATAGGGGCTGTCGATACCGGTGAAGTTCTTAAGCTTGCCCTCCCGAGCCTTGCGATACAGGCCCTTCACATCGCGCGCCTCTGCCACTTCCAGCGGCGTGTTGACGTGGATTTCGATGAACTCACCCTCCGGCAGCATCTCGCGCACCATCGCGCGTTCGGCGCGGAAGGGGGAGATGAAGGCGGTCAGCACGATCAGGCCGGCATCGGTCATCAATCGCGCCACTTCGCCGACGCGGCGGATATTCTCGACACGGTCTGCATCGGTAAAGCCCAGGTCGCGGTTCAGGCCGTGGCGCACATTGTCGCCGTCCAGCAGGAAACTGTGCTTGCCCAGCGCATGCAGCTTCTTCTCGACCAGATTGGCGAGCGTCGACTTGCCCGAACCCGACAGGCCGGTGAACCACAGCACGCAGGGCCGCTGGTTCTTCTGCGCGGCGCGTGCTTCACGCGTGATGTCGATCGCCTGCCAATGGACGTTCTGGCTGCGGCGAAGCGCAAAGTCGATCATGCCCGCCGCGACGGTGGCGTTGGTCGCCTTGTCGATCAGGATGAAGCCTCCGAGTTCGCGGTCGTCGGCATAGGATTCGAACGCGATTGGCTGGTCGGTATAGACCTCGCACGCGCCGATATCGTTCATGGCCAGCGTCTTGGCCGACAATTCGGCCATGGTGTTGACGTCGACCACATGTTTGGGCGGCTGAACCGTGGCGGACACGGTGCGCGTGCCGATTTTCATCCAATATGCGCGACCGGGCAACATGGCGTCGCCGTCCATCCAGACGATCGTCGCCTGAAACTGGTCGGCGGCCTGGGGCGGCTGTTCGGCGGCGGCCAGCACGTCGCCGCGGCTGCAATCAACCTCGTCAGTCAGTGTCAGCGTCACCGACTGTCCGGCGACCGCCACGGGCAGGTCGCCGTCCATGGTGACAATCCGCGCCACCGTCGATGTGCGCCCCGACGGCACGACGCGGACCGCGTCCCCCGGCCGCACCGAACCGCTGGCGATCATGCCCGCAAAGCCCCGGAAATCCAGATGCGGGCGATTGACCCACTGAACCGCCATGCGGAACGGCTTTGCCTGATCGCGCACCACGTCCAGCTCGACCGATTCCAGATGGTCGATCAGCGTAGGACCGTCATACCACGGTGTCAGTCCGGACCGGCTGGTGATGTTGTCGCCGCCCAGACCGGAAATGGGGATCGGCACGAACGCCTCGATCCCAATCGATTCGGCAAAGGCGCGGTAATCGCGAACGATCTCTTCAAAGCGGTGCCGGTCGAAGCCGACCAGATCCATCTTGTTCACCGCCAGCACGATGTGGCGGATGCCGATCAGGTGCGCCAGGTAAGAGTGGCGCCGCGTCTGGGTCAGCACGCCCTTGCGCGCATCGATCAGGATCACGGCCAGATCGGCGGTCGATGCGCCGGTGACCATGTTGCGCGTATATTGTTCGTGCCCGGGCGTATCGGCGACGATGAACTTGCGCTTTTCGGTGGTGAAGAAGCGATAGGCGACGTCGATGGTGATGCCCTGTTCGCGCTCGGCCGCCAGACCGTCGACCAGCAGGGCAAAGTCGATATTCTGCCCCTGCGTCCCCATCCGCTTGGAATCGGCTTCCAAGCTGGCAAGCTGATCCTCGAAGATCATCTTCGAATCATATAGCAGCCGCCCGATCAGCGTTGATTTGCCGTCATCGACCGAGCCACAGGTGATGAAGCGCAGCAGCGACTTGTTCTGATGTGCCGCCAGATAGGCGTCGATATCCTCGGCAATCAGCGCGTCGGCGCGATAGCTGGTTTCACGATCGGCCATCAGAAATAGCCCTCCTGCTTCTTCTTTTCCATCGAGGCGGCCTGATCATGGTCGATGGCGCGGCCCTGGCGTTCGCTGGTGGTGGTCAGCAGCATTTCCTGCACGACTTCGGAAAGGGTCGCCGCTTCGCTCTCCACCGCGCCGGTCAGTGGGTAGCAGCCGAGCGTGCGGAACCGGATCGAGCGTTCGACCACCTCATCCCCCTCGCGAAAGCGGAAGCGGTCGTCATCGACCATCAGGATCAGGCCGTCCCGCTCCACCGTCGGGCGCGGCGCCGCGAAATAAAGGGGCACGATCTCGATCTGCTCGGCCATGATATATTGCCAGATGTCGAGCTCGGTCCAGTTGGAGATCGGAAAGACGCGGATGCTCTCACCCTTCGCCTTGCGCGCATTATAGAGGTGCCACAATTCGGGGCGCTGGTTCTTTGGGTCCCAGCGGTGGCTGGCGCTGCGAAAGCTGAAGACGCGTTCCTTGGCGCGGCTCTTTTCCTCATCGCGGCGCGCGCCGCCGAATGCGACGTCAAACCCGTATTTGTCCAGCGCCTGTTTCAGCCCCTCGGTCTTCCACATGTCGGTGTGGAGGCCGCCATGGTCGAACGGATTGATCCCCTGCGCCATCGCGTCTGGATTATGGTGGACCAACAATTCCATGCCCGCCGCCTGTGCCGCGCGGTCGCGCAGGTCATACATCGCCTGAAACTTCCACGTCGTATCGACATGCAGCAGCGGGAAGGGCGGCGGCGCGGGGTAAAAGGCCTTTTTGGCCAAATGCAGCATGACCGCCGAATCCTTGCCCACCGAATAGAGCATCACCGGGCGTTCGGCCTCGGCCACGACCTCGCGCAGGATATGGATGCTCTCGGCCTCAAGCCGGCGCAGATGGTTCAGGTTGGTCACACGTTCGTCAGACACGATTGTCCGCTTTCCTTGTCCCACAAGGGCGCGGGTCGCTTCGCCGCGGCAATGCCCGGCACGACCCGATCCCCCGGTTCGCGATGACCGGCGCGCCGCGTCGACGAACGACGGACATGCCGGGTGCAGGACGCGGAACGTGGCGGTTCGCGCGGCAGACTTGAACCAATTTTATCTTTTGGCCGCCTTGCAACCAGCATGGGCGGCAGGCCGGACATGGGCGCCGGTGGCCCATGTCCGACATATCCGGGCGATCAGGTGCCGGGTTTCAGGACCACCTTGGTCCAGTCATTCTGCTTGTTGCGGAAATTGGCATAGCCGTCGGCCGCCTGTTCCAGCGGCAGGCGGTGGCTGATCAGGAAAGTGGTGTCGATCTTTCCTTCCTCAATCATGGCCAGCAGCTTCTTTGTGTATTTCTGCACATGCGTCTGGCCGGTGCCGATCTTCAGCCCCTTTTCCATCAGCGCGCCCAGCGGGAACTTGTCGGTCATGCCGCCATAGACGCCCGGAATCGACACGCGCCCGCCCTTGCGGACGGCAAGCAGCGCCTGTTTCAACGCGCTGGCGCGGTCCGCGCCCATGCCGACGGTCTGTTTCGCGATGTCGAGCATGTTGTCGACGGCAAAGCCGTGCGCTTCCATGCCCACCGCGTCGATCACCGCATCGGGGCCGATGCCGCCGGTCATTTCGTTCAGCGCCTCGCGCACATCCACGTCGTGGAAATTGATCGTCTCACACCCCAATCCGGCGGCCAGTTCCAGGCGATGGGGATAATGATCGATGACGATCACGCGCGCGGCGTTCATCAGCTTGGCACTCTGCGCCGCGAACAGCCCGACCGGGCCTGCGCCCCATACGGCGACCGTATCGCCGGGTTCGATCTGGGCATTTTCAGCCGCCATCCAGCCGGTGGGCAGGATGTCGGACAGGAACAGCACCTGTTCGTCCTCTAGGTCGTCATTCTCGATCACGATCGGCCCGACGTCGCTATAGGGCACGCGGACATATTCAGCCTGTCCGCCGGGATAACCGCCGGTCATGTGCGAATAGCCGAACAGCCCGCTCATCGGCTGACCGTAAAGCGTTTCCGAAATCTCGCGCTTGTCGACGGGATTGGAATTGTCGCACGCGCTGTATTGGTGCTTGTCGCAGAAGAAACAGGTGCCGCAGGCGATGGTGAAGGGCACCACCACCCGCTGCCCCTTTTTCAGGGTCGATCCGGAGCCGGTTTCGACCACTTCGCCCATGAACTCGTGGCCAAGAATGTCGCCCGACAGCACGCCGGGAATGACACCGTCATACAGATGCAGGTCCGACCCGCAGATCGCGGTCGATGTGACGCGGATGATCGCGTCGCGCGGATTGACGATTTCGGGATCGGGATGCGTGTCGACACGTACGTCTTTCTTCCCGTGATAGGTAAGCGCGCGCATCAGTTCTTCTCCCGATCGAGCTGGTTGTTGCTGGTGGGAATTTCGCCCGTTTCCATCAGCGCCTTGAACCGGCGCAGGTCGCGGCGAGCCTGCATTTCGGGTTCGCGCTGCAGGAGCTTGGCGATGGCCACGCCCAGTGTGCCCGCCGGCGGCGAATAGGCGACGACCAGTTCGACCTGCGTTCCACGATCTCCCGGCGCGTCGCGAAAGGCGACCCGGCCCTCGGTATCGATGGTCGATCCTTCGACCGATCGCCATGCGATCAGCTCTCCCTGGCGTTCGCTGGCGATTTCGGTGACGACCGTCACGCTGCCTTCGCCGGGCGCGACGATTTCCCATTCGAAGCGGCCATTACCCACCGGCTTCACCGCGTTCAGATTTTCCATGAAGCGCGGCAGGTTGGTGAAGTCGCGCCAGAAGGCGAAGAGTTCGGTCCGCGACGGCTTTGCGATCGTCACCGTCTTGCCGACGACGCGGTATCGGCCGAAACGGTCGCGTCTGGCGGTGCGACCGGGCGCGCCGCCGGTGCCCGATGGTGGGTTCGAGCTACTGCGCGTCAGGGCGAGCAGCCCGACGGCCAGCGCACCGACGGCGATGGCGGCTTGTGCGCGGGGCTTCATGACAGCGCTCCGGCAATGGGGGAAAGGGGCGAGCAGCGGTTCGGCATGGCGGTCCTCCTTGTCGCGGGGAAAGCGCCTCGAACCCGCGATCGTTCCGATCCGCACGGTAAAAAGAGCTGTGATTAACATGCGTTATTCGGGTTGGATCGGGTGGCTTGCACCCTCTCTGCAGGGCCGTATGAACCGGCGCGTGATACGGAAATCCATAATCGCCATGGCGTTGACGCCATTGCTGCTTTCGGCGTGCGCGGGCGGGTTTCGCCCGGTGGCGGATACGCCGGTCAAAGTGGGGGCGCCCTATCGCGTGCGCGGCGCAACCTATTCACCGGCGGCGGACCCGGCTTACGACATGCTGGGCTATGCCAGCTGGTATGGCAGCGAATCAGGCAACCGCACCGCCAATGGGGAGCGGTTTCGGCCCAAATGGATCACCGCGGCCCATACTACCCTGCCGCTGCCCAGCTATGTCGAGGTGACGGCGCTGGATAGCGGGCGGCGGATGATCGTGCGCGTCAACGATCGCGGCCCGTTCAGCGAGCGTCGGCGGATCATCGATCTGTCACGCGGAGCAGCCGAGCGGCTGGGCCTGCATCGCGGCGGCCCGGCGCCTGTGCGTGTCCGCGTCGTCCAGCCCGACGAACGCGACCGTGCCCACCTGCGAAAGGGGAAGCCGGCGCGCGATCTGTCGCCCGTGTCCGAACGCATCCTCGCCAATCTGCGCGCGCAGCTGGGCGCCGCGCCGGATTAGCTGTGCAGCCGGGTCAGAAGCGCGACCAGCGTTTCGACCTCCGCCGGGGTGTAGCGCTGTTTCAGCCAGTGTTCGTGTTCGCGAACCGCGACCTTGGCGACTGACAACGCCTCGCGGCCTGCATCGGTCAGGTTCAGCGTCTGTTTCCGCCGGTCGGATGCCGAGCGCCCGCGTAGCAGATAGCCGCGCCCCTCTAGCCGGTTGACGATGGCCATGGTCGTCGCCCGGTCCATCCGCATCCGCCGCGCCAGCCCCGCCTGCGCGATGTCGGGGTTGTCGTCGACCAGCCACAGCACGGCGACCTGCTTTTGCGTCAGATCCAGATGGCCGAAGGTTTCGTTGAAATGGCGATAGACCGCGCCATGCGCCAGGCGGATATGGAACCCGACGATATCGCGGATTTCCCCAATATCGCCGGCATCCTCATCCGGTGGAATGGTGGCCGCGACCGGCTCTTTTGTCCTCAACATCCGCATGGCGTTCCACTGGGGTAAGACACTGCGCCAGCGAAGTCGAGGGGGCCAAGCATCGCTGCAAACGCACACGTCGCTTACTCTGAACGAAACAAGCGGTTGGACGCGGCGCAACCGTAACGCAATCCTCAAGGCATAGTTTTGCGTGGAAACGCCAAGAGGAGATGTCATGAACGTCGAGACGAAATGCCCGGTTCATTCGGGTGGCAAGGTGGATGGCGCCGCCGTCCTGTTCGAAATGACCAACCGTCTGTGGTGGCCCAACGCGCTCGACCTGTCGGTGCTGCACCGGCACGGCCCGGCGGGGAACCCGATGGGTGAGGCATTCGATTACGCCGCCGAGTTCCAGACGCTCGACCTTGCGGCGGTAAAGGCGGACATCGCCGTGCTGATGACCGATTCGCAGGACTGGTGGCCGGCCGATTTCGGCCATTACGGCCCGCTGTTCATCCGCATGGCGTGGCACGCCGCTGGCACCTATCGCATCGGTGACGGTCGCGGTGGCGCGGGTGAGGGGCAGCAGCGGTTCGCGCCGCTTAATTCCTGGCCCGACAATGCCAATTTGGACAAGGCGCGCATGTTGCTGTGGCCGATCAAGCAGAAATATGGCCGCAAGCTCAGCTGGGCCGATCTGCTGGTGCTGACGGGCAATGTCGCACTCGAGTCGATGGGTTTCGAGACGGCAGGCTTTGCCGGTGGCCGCGCCGATGTGTGGGAGCCCGCGCAGGACGTGAACTGGGGTCCGGAGCGTGAATGGTTGGCGACCAGCGACACGCCAGGCAGCCGTTATTCGGGTGAGCGCGATCTGGCCAACCCGCTGGCTGCGGTGCAGATGGGCCTCATCTACGTCAATCCTGAGGGACCGGACGGCAATCCCGATCCGGTCGCAGCGGCCAAGGACATCCGCGAAACCTTTGGTCGCATGGCAATGAACGATGAGGAGACCGTCGCGCTGATCGCCGGTGGTCACACCTTTGGCAAGACGCACGGCGCGGCGGTGCCCGACGAACATGTCGGCGCCGAGCCGGAGGGCGCCGATGTTGAAATGCAGGCGTTGGGCTGGGCCAACAGCTTCGGCAAGGGCCATAGCGAGGATACGATCACCAGCGGTCTGGAAGTCACCTGGACGCAGGAGCCGACCCGGTGGACCAACCTGTATTTCAAGAACCTGTTCGAGCATGAGTGGGAATTGACCAAGAGCCCGGCGGGCGCGCATCAGTGGGTGGCCAAGGACGCGGCAGAGGACGTGCCCGACGCCCATATCCCCGGCAAGATGCATCGCCCGACGATGCTGACCACAGACCTGTCGCTGCGGTTCGATCCGATTTACGGTCCGATCTCGCGCCGCTTCTATGAGAACCCGGATCAGTTCGCCAAGGCCTTTGCCGAGGCATGGTACAAGCTGACGCACCGCGACATGGGCCCGCACCCGCGCCTGCTGGGGCCGGAAGTGCCCGCGGAGCCGCGGCTGTGGCAGGACCCGGTGCCCGCGGTCGATCATCCGCTGATCGACGTAGGCGACGTCGCTGCGCTGAAGGACAAGCTGCTGGCATCGGGCCTGTCAGTGTCGCGGCTGGTCAAGACGGCCTGGGCATCAGCCTCCACCTTCCGCGCAACCGACAAGCGCGGCGGGGCGAACGGGGCGCGCATCCGCCTGGCCCCTCAAAAGGACTGGGCGGTCAACGAGCCGGCTGAACTCGCCCATGCGCTGTCGGTGATCGAGGGTGTGCAGCGCGACTTCAACGCCAGCGCGACTGGCGGCAAGCGCGTAAGCCTGGCCGACCTGATCGTTCTCGGCGGTGTGGCGGCGATCGAAAAGGCAGCGCGCGATGCGGGTCATACGGTCAGCGTGCCCTTCACGCCGGGCCGCACCGATGCCACCGCCGAGCAGACCGATGCCGAATCGTTCGACGCGCTGGAGCCGGTGTTCGACGGCTTCCGCAACTATGCCGGCGGCGACACGCCCTATTCGCTGGAGGAAATGCTGGTCGAGCGTTCGGCCATCATGGGCCTGTCGGCGCCTGAAATGACGGTGCTGCTGGGCGGCCTGCGCGTGCTCGGCGCCAATCACGGCGATTCGACACACGGCGTGTTCACCGACCGGCCGGAAGCGCTGACCAACGACTTCTTCGCAAAGCTGCTGGAAACCAGCTTTAAGATGAAGTGGGAAGCGGCGGGCGACGGCACCTATGTCGCGCGTGATCGCAAGACGGGTGAGCCGCGCTGGACGGGCACGCGCGTCGACCTGGTGTTCGGCTCCAACTCCCAGCTTCGCGCGCTGGCCGAAGTCTATGGCTCGGCCGACGCGGGCGAGAAGTTCGTCGGCGATTTCGTCAAGGCATGGACCAAGGTGATGGAGGCTGACCGCTTCGACCTGCATCGCTGAGGCCCGGCCCAAGCGAAAGGACAACGCCGCGCTTCCATGTGGGAGCGCGGCGTTTTTTTACTGGCTCAGTGCGGGGTGGCGCCAAGTTCGACGCCGGTCTTGTCGTGCAACGCGAACCGGTCGATCAGGTCGGCACTGGCGCGGTTATAGCCGATTACCGACACATCCCGTCCACTGCGGCGCAGCTTGGCCACGATCTTGTCGAGCGCGCCGACGCCGGAAATGTCCCAGAAATGCGCGTCCCGGACGTCGATAGTCACGCGCGCCGCAGGTTCGGCAGTGGCAAAGGCGCGAGTGAAGCGGTCGACCGAAGCAAAAAAGATTTCGCCCGACACATGATAGGTCGCGTGGTCCGGTGCGGTCTCCACACGCTCGACAGTGAACATCCGCCGCACTTTCCCCGCAAAAAAGATGCCCGACAGCAGCACGCCGGCCAGCACGCCCTGTGCCAGATCGTGGGTGATTACCACGACCGCGACCGTCACCAGCATCACCACCGATGATGTCGGCGGATGGCGGCGCAGATTGGGGATCGAGTTCCAGCTGAACGTGCCGATCGACACCATCACCATCACCGCGACCAGCGCGGGCATCGGAATGCGGCCCACCACCGGGCCAAGCGCGGCGAGCAGAAACAGCAGAAACGCACCCGCGACAAAGGTCGACAGCCGCCCGCGCCCGCCCGACGTGACGTTGATCACCGACTGGCCGATCATCGCGCAACCGCCCATGCCCCCGACCAGCGCGGCGGCGATGTTGGCGCCACCCTGACCTGCGCATTCCTGGCGCTTGTTGCTGTCGGTGTCGGTCATGTCGTCGACGATCTGTGCCGTCAGCAGCGATTCGAGCAGTCCCACCGCCGCCATGGTCAGCGAATAGGGCAGGATGATCCGCAGCGTCTCCAGCGTCAGCGGCACTTGCGGCAAGGCGATGCTAGGCAAGCCTTCGGGCAGGGTCCCCATGTCGCCCACGGTGCGGACGGGCAGGCCCATGGTGATGCTGATGATCGCCAGTACGACGATCGCCACCAGCGGCGACGGGACCGCCTTGGTCACGCGCGGCAGCAGATAGATGATCGCCAACCCGCCCGCGACCATCGCATAGCTGTGCCACGTCACACCCGTCAGTTGCGGGATCTGCGCCATGAAGATCAGGATGGCCAGCGCGTTGACGAAACCGGTGATGACGGACCGTGACACGAACTGCATCACCAGATCCAGCCGCAACAGACCGGCAACCATCTGGATCAGGCCCATCAGGATGGTCGCGGCGAACAGATATTCGACCCCGTGGTCGCGCACCAGTGGCGTCACCACCACAGCGACGGCGGCGGTAGCTGCGGAAATCATGCCGGGCCGTCCGCCAAGGAACGCGATGACCATCGCAATCGCGACCGATGCGTACAGGCCAACCCGCGGATCGACGCCGGAGATGATGGAGAACCCGATCGCTTCGGGGATCAGCGCCAGCGCGACGACGATGCCGGCCATGACATCACGGCGCGCGCCGTCGATGCCGGAGAACCATTGGTTCCGATAATTTGTCTCGTTCATTGGATACCAGAATGCAGCCACATGGGCGCCCCATCAGGACGAAGGGCGATACGCGAGACCCATGGGTTCATTGTCCGGCGGATCGGCGGCCGGAAGAGCCACCCGGATTTGCACCGGGTCCTTGCGAATAGGCTCCGCTTAGCCGCGAAATTGCTGCACCGCAACCCGATCCGTCAGTTGAGTGCAGTGCCCCCCACCGTCAGGCCGCCGATCAGCACGCTGGGCTGGCCGACTCCGGCGGGCACGGCCTGGCCGCCCTTGCCGCACATGCCGACCCCTTCGTCGAGGGCGAAGTCGTTGCCGATCCCTTCCACTTTGGTCATCGCGGTCGGGCCGTCGCCGATCAGCATCGCGCCCTTGATCGGGGCACCCAACCGGCCATTCTCGATCATATAAGCTTCGGTGCAGGAAAACACGAAGCGGCCGGATACGATGTCGACCTGGCCGCCGCCAAAGCTGGTGGCGTAAATGCCGCGCTTCACGCGTGACATCAGTTCCGCCGGATCATCCTGCCCGCCGCGCATGAAGGTGTTGGTCATCCGCGGCATCGGCGCATGGGCAAAGCTTTCACGCCGGCCGTTACCGGTGGGCGCAACGCCCATGAGCCGGGCATTCAGCCGGTCGTGAATATAACCCTTCAGAATGCCGTCCTCTATCAGCACATTTTCCTGCGTCGGCGTGCCTTCATCGTCGATCGACAGCGATCCGCGCTTGCCCGCGATGGAGCCGTCGTCGACCACGGTCACGCCAGGCGCCGCCACACGCTCACCGATACGGCCCGAAAAGGCCGAGCTGCCCTTGCGATTGAAATCGCCCTCCAGCCCGTGACCGACCGCCTCGTGCAGCATCACCCCGCACCAGCCGGGGCCGAGCAGTACCGGCATCTCGCCCGCAGGGGCGGGCACGGCCTCAAGATTGACCAGCGCCTGGCGCAGCGCCTCATCCACCGCGCGGTTCCAGGTTTCGGGCGCCATGACCCGGTCGTAGAGTTCGCGTCCGCCAATGCCGAAGCTGCCCGATTCGCGGCGGCCATTCGATTCGACCACGATGGTCACGTTCAGCCGCACCAGCGGGCGAACGTCGGTCGCAGTGAACCCGTCGGGGCGAACGATCTCCACCACGTTCCACGATCCGGTCAGTGCCACGCTGACCTGCGCGACGCGCGGATCGCGCGCGCGAGCGGCAGCGTCGATCGTCTGGCACAGCGCGACCTTCTCGGCAAAGGGCACCAGGTCGAGCGGGTCGGCGGCGGTGTAAAGGTGGCGGTTGTTGCCGCGCGGCGGCGGTGCCTTTGCCTGACGCGCGGGGTCGATCAGCGCCATGGTGGAGGCCGCCCGGCGAATCGCATCCGCCGACAGCGCGTTGCCCTGGGCAAAGGCGGTCTGCTCACCGGACACAGCGCGCAGGCCAAAACCCGAATGATTATTGTAGGACGCGGTTTTCAGCCGCCCGTCGTCGAACCCGAATGCCTCGCTGTGCGAATATTGCAGGTACAGCTCGCCATCCTCGGCACGCGACAGCGCTTCGCCGGTCAGCTTGAGAGCGGTTTCGGGGTCGAGTGCATCGCCATACAGGAACGCGCGGGGATCGGTGGAAACAGTCATTCCGCCGATATAGGTGGCTCAGCGGCCTGCACCATCCCCATGGTCGGGCAACTGCGAATGATCGGCGCCGTCAGCCGGGCCACCGATCAGCACGAAGCGGCGGTCGCAATAGCCGCAATCGACATAACCGGTTTCGTTGATCTGGAGCCAGACGCGCGGATGTCCCAGCGCGGGTGCGATTTCGCCTGCGCCGTCACAGGCGACACGCGGGGTCGAGGTGCGGATGAGTTCGGGCGGCGCGATCATGGCGGTTCGCCTAGCAAGCGAACGCGCGCGCCGCAATTGGCGACGCGCGCGTTCGGGTTGGAGAGGAATTAAGCGGCCTTCTGGCGGCTCTGGCGCTTGCGCTCGTTCGGGTCGAGGTAACGCTTGCGCAGACGGATCGATTTCGGGGTCACTTCGACCATTTCGTCGTCGTCGATATAGGCGATTGCCTGTTCCAGCGTCATCTTGCGCGGCGGGGTGAGGCGAATGGCGTCGTCCTTGCCCGACGAACGGATGTTGGTCAGCTGCTTCGCCTTCATCGGGTTGACCTCAAGGTCTTCCGTCTTGGCGTTTTCGCCGATGATCATGCCCTCGTACAGCGCTTCGCCGTGGCCGACGAACAGGATGCCGCGCTCTTCCAACGAGTTAAGCGAATAGGCGTTCGCTTCACCCGTACCGTTGGAGATCAGCACGCCGTTCTTGCGGCCCTCGATCGGGCCCTTGTGCGGACCGTACTTCTCGAACAGCCGGTTCATGATGCCGGTGCCGCGCGTGTCGGACAGGAATTCGCCGTGATAGCCGATCAGGCCGCGCGACGGGGCGGAGAAGGTGATGCGCGTCTTGCCGCCGCCCGACGGACGCATGTCGGTCATTTCAGCCTTGCGCAGGTTCATCTTCTCGACGACCGTGCCCGAAAATTCCTCGTCCACGTCGATGACGACGGTTTCGTACGGCTCGGTCTTGTTGCCGTTCTCGTCGGTGCCGAACAGCACGCGCGGGCGGCTGATGCCCAACTCGAAACCCTCACGGCGCATCGTTTCGATGACCACGCCCAACTGAAGTTCACCGCGACCAGCGACTTCGAAGCTGTCCTTGTCGGCGGCTTCGGTCACGCGGATGGCGACGTTCGATTCGGCTTCGCGAAGCAGGCGGTCGCGAATCATGCGCGACGTCACCTTGGTGCCTTCACGACCGGCCATGGGCGAATCGTTGACCGCAAAGCGCATCGACAGCGTGGGCGGGTCGATCGGCTGCGCCTGGATCGGCTGGCTGACCGAGGTGTCGCAGATGGTGTTCGACACGGTCGCGACGGTCAGGCCCGCCAGGCTGATGATGTCGCCGGCCTTCGCCTCGTCCACCGGTACGCGGTCCAGGCCGCGGAACGACATGATCTTGGACGCACGACCCGTTTCGATGACGTTGCCGTCCATGTCCAGCGCGTGGATCGGCTGATTGGTGCGGACCGTGCCCTGCTCGACACGGCCGGTCAGGATGCGACCAAGGAAGTTGTCGCGGTCCAGCAGCGTGACCAGGAACTTGAATTCCGCATCGGGGTCGACGGCGGGCGGCGGCACATGGGCGACGATCTTTTCGAACATCGGCGTCAGTGTACCTTCGCGCGCTTCCGGATCGGTCGAGGCATAGCCGTTGCGGCCCGACGCGAACAGCACGGGGAAATCGAGCTGGTCGTCATTCGCCTCAAGGCTGACGAACAGGTCGAACACCTCGTCCAGCACTTCCTGGATGCGGGCGTCCGAACGATCGACCTTGTTGACGACGACGATCGGGCGCAGGCCCAGCTTCAGCGCCTTGCCGGTCACGAACTTCGTCTGCGGCATCGCGCCTTCCGACGAATCGACCAGCAGGATGACGCCGTCGACCATCGACAGGATGCGTTCCACCTCGGCGCCGAAGTCGGCGTGGCCGGGCGTGTCGACGATGTTGATGCGGACAGAGTTTTCAGGCGTGCCATCGGGCGACCAGTCGACCGACGTCGGCTTCGCAAGGATGGTGATCCCGCGTTCCTTTTCGAGGTCGTTCGAGTCCATCGCGCGCTCTTCCACGCGCTGATTGTCGCGGAAGGTGCCGGATTGGCGGAAAAGCTGGTCGACGAGCGTGGTCTTGCCATGGTCGACGTGGGCGATGATCGCCACGTTGCGGAGTTGCATAGGGTGTCCGTTGGTTTGGCCGCGCCCGTCGCGCGGGGTTCGGGTGGCGCGCTTAGCTCATTTGCTGCGATGGCGAAAGGGGGGTGCGGTTCAGGGGCGGCCAACCCGGTCGATCAGCGCCATGGCGGCGGCGGGGGCGCGTTCTTTTGCGCCGTTGATCATGAACGCGAAAACATCGCGCGGCTTTCGATCGGGCGGGGTGCCGAGCAGCGGCAGGTCACCCGCCTGTCCGCCCGCCGCCCATTCGCGCGCCCAACCGGCAAAGCGGTCGAGCGTCGCGGCGGGAAAGCCCTGTTCCTCTGCCGCAACGGCATTTTCGAAGCGGGCATAGACGAAATCGCCGCTCACATCGCCAATGCCGGGATATTCGTCGGACCACGCGTTGACGATCGCCACCCGGGCAGCCCGGGCCATGCCGATAAAGGCGGGGTCGCGGAAGCTGTCGTGGCGCACCTGCACCGCGTGGCGCAAGCCGATGCCGCCGTGACTGGCGGGCAACAGCTTGAGGAACGCGCCGAAATCGTCCGCGTCGAATTTCTTTGTGCCCATGAACTGCCACAGGATCGGGCCAAGCCGGTCGCCCAGCTCGACGATCCCCTGATCAAGGAAACGCGCGATCGATTCGCCTGCTTCACCCAAAATCTTGCGGTTGGTGACGTATCGCGATGCTTTCAGCGTGAACACGAAGCCGTCGGGCACCGCCTTTGCCCAGTTTGCGAACGTCGCGGGCTTGAAGCTGGAATAATAGGTGCCGTTGACCTCGATCGCGGTCATGGCGGCAGCGGCATGTTCCAGCTCGCGCTTGTGCGGCAGCCCTTCGGGGTAAAAGGTGCCGCCGCGCCACGGTTCATAGGTCCAGCCGCCGATGCCGACGCGAATCGTGCCTGCCGTTGCCATGCTGTCCTCCTGCCCTTCGGCTGCGCCTTAGCAGGGTCTGGCAGCGTGCGTCAGGGCTGGCTGCGCACCGCGCCGCGATCCTCAACCAGCGTGGGGGAGGGGCCGGTGGCGGGGCGAAGCGCTTCCCGGTCGGCGGCGCTGACGGGCGCGGTGGGGTCGGGGCGGAAGTCCACGGGTGCACGCTGATCGGCGGGCGGGCGGCTGCCGTCGCGCGGCAGGTCGGGTGCGGCATGCCCCTCCGCCCCGTCGCGGCGGCGGCCGTTCATGTACCAGCCGAGCGCGGCAATGCCCGCAGCAGCGACGGCCACCCCGGCACCGGCGGCCAGCATCGTGTTGCGGGACAGGTCGGGCAGGCGGCGGTCGATCATGGTTTCAGCTCCTGAATCAGCATTTGCCATGGTGAACCGGTGGCCGGGCGCACGGTTCCGTGCGTGCCGATGCGCCGGCTTTGCGATAAGATCGCGCCATGACCCAGGATTCCCGCCCGGTGCTGATCCGGCTGTGCCCCTTCCCCCCCGATCTTGAGGCCGCGCTGGCCGAGCGGGGGCAGGTGATCGACTGGCCTGCGCTCGCCCCGGCCGAGCGGTCACAGTGGTTGAACGATCATGCCGGCGGCGTTCGTGCCATCATCACCAACGGCCATGTCGGCGCACCGCGCGATCTGGTCGAGGCGCTGCCCGCGCTGGGCCTGATCGCGGTCAACGGTGTGGGGTATGACCAGGTCGACATCGCCCATGCCGCTGCTCATGGTGTCGCGGTCGCCAACACGCCCGACGTGCTGACCGACGATGTCGCCGATCTGGCGGTGGGGCTCGTGATCGGGCTGATCCGCCAGATTGCGCGCGCCGACGCCTTCGTCCGGGGCGGGGCGTGGGCGGGGGGCAACATGCCGCTGGCGCGCAAGGTGACGGGCCGTCGATTCGGGATCGTCGGGCTGGGCCGCATCGGCCATGCCATTGCCCGGCGGCTGAGCGTGTTCGGGCCGGTCGCCTATACCGGGCGCGCGCCAAAGCCGGTCGCATATGATTTTCATCCCGACCCGCTGGCGCTGGCGGCGGCGTGCGATGTGCTGATCGTCGCTTGTGCCGCCACGCCTGCGACCCGGCACCTGATCGACGCGCGGGTGCTTAACGCGCTTGGCCCCGACGGCGTGCTGGTCAATGTCGCGCGCGGGTCGGTGGTGGACGAAGCGGCGCTGGTCGCCGCCGTCGAGAACGAATTGATCGCGGGCGCCGCGCTGGACGTGTTCGAGGATGAGCCCAATGTCCCCGCTGCCCTGATCGACAGCCCCGCGACGCTGCTGACCCCACATATCGCCAGTGCCACGGTCGAAACGCGCGGGGCGATGGCAGCGCTGGTGCTGGACAATCTGGATGCGTTCCTGGCGGGCAGGCCGCTGTTGACGCCCGTCTCTCCGGCCTGAACGCTTGCTCCGAGGGCGGCACCGCGTTTATAGTCAGAGTAATAATCGGGAGAGACGATGTGCTGAACTGGTCGCGCAGGGGTGCGCTGGGCGCGGGTGTGGCAATGGGGCTGGCACCGTCGCTGGGCTTTGCCGGACAGTCGATGTCGACCGGCGGGACAACCGCTCGCCCCTTCCCATTGGCGCAGGTGCGCTTGAAGCCGTCGATCTTCCTCACGTCGATAGAGGCGAACCAGCGGTTCCTGTTGTCGCTCGAGCCCGACCGGCTGTTGCACAATTTCCACGCCGGCGCCGGATTGCCGTCAAAGGGCGAAGTCTATGGCGGCTGGGAAGCGCGCGGAATCGCGGGCCATTCGCTGGGCCATTATCTGACCGCCATGTCGCTGCTCCATGCCCAGACGGGCAAGCCGGCGTTTCGCGAACGTGCCGCCTATATCGTCGGGGAACTGCGCGCGGTGCAGGCGCGCCATGGCGACGGCTATGCCGGCGGCACCACCGTCGAGCGCGATGGGCGGACCGTGGACGGCAAGATTGTTTATGAAGAGCTGCGGCAGGGCCGGATCGACAGCCATGGTTTCGGCGTCAATGGCGGCTGGGTGCCGCTTTACACCTATCACAAGGTGGTGGCCGGTGCGTTGGACGCGCATCAGCTGGCGGGTATCAACGACGGGCTGCGCGTGGCGATCGGATTGGGCGATTATCTGGGTACCATCCTGGAAGGGATGACCGACGCTCAGGTGCAGAAGCTGCTGGTCGCCGAACATGGCGGGCTGACCGAATCCTATGCCGAATTGTATCGCCGCACGGGCAATCGCCGCTGGTTGACCCTGTCGCAGCGGATGCGCCACCATGCGATCGTCGATCCGCTGGCCGCCGGGCGCGACGAACTGGCGGGCAAACATGCCAATACCCAAATTCCCAAGATCATCGGCGATGCGCGCCTGCACGAACTGACCGGCGATCCGCGTTATCGGCAGGTGGCCGATTTCTTCTGGAACATCGTCACCCGCGATCACAGCTATGTCATTGGCGGCAATTCGGATCACGAACATTTCGGCCCGCCGCGCCAATTGTCCGAACGGCTGGACCAGCAGACGTGCGAGGCGTGCAACAGCTACAACATGCTCAAGCTGACCCGGCACCTTTATGGCTGGAGCGGGGATGCGGCCTATTTCGATTTCTATGAACGCGCGCACCTGAACCACATCATGAGCCAGCAGGACCCCGAAACGGGGATGGTGACCTATTTCACCGCGCTGGCATCGGGGATGAGCCGCGTTCATTCAGAGCCGACGACCGATTTCTGGTGCTGTGTCGGATCGGGGATGGAAAGCCATTCGAAACATGGCGACAGCATCTACTGGCAGCGCGGCGACGCGGTGGCGATCAACCTCTATTACGCCTCAACGCTGGATGCGCCCGAAGCGCGGCTGGACATGGAAACCGCCTTTCCCATGGACGACGGTGTCCGCATCTCGGTGGCAAAGCCGCCGCGGATGCTGGCGCTGCGCGTGCCGGGCTGGTGTGCGACGCCCGATGTCCGCGTCAACGGCAAGACTGCGGGGCGGCGCGAGGGCGGTTACTGGATGCTGGCGGGACTGAAGGCGGGGGACCGCATCGAACTGCGCCTGCCGATGGCGTTGCGCGTCGAAACCATGCCCGATAACGACCGGCTGGTCGCGTTTCTCAGCGGGCCGCTGGTACTGGCGGGCAATATGGGACCGGCCGGGCCGATGTGGGAAGGCCCGCCGCCTGCCATCGTCAGCGATGCCGCGCGACCGGTGCTGGTCGCGGATGACGGGCTGCATCGCTATCGACTGGGCGCGCAGGGCCGGCCCGGCGACCTGTCGCTCACGCCCTTTTTCGCGCAGCATCACAACCGCACCGCCGTTTATTTCCAGCGTTTCGGCACGGGCGAATGGGCGACCGAATCGGTGGCGTGGGAACGTGCCGCGCGCGAGCGGGCCGAGCTGGAAAAGCGCACCGTCGACGTCATCCGGCTGGGTGAGCAACAGCCGGAGGTCGATCACGCGTTCGACGGCACCGAAAATACCGCCACCGTCCCGCATCAGATCGACCGGTCGCGCGTGGTGCAAAAGGGCCATTTCGCCTTTGACCTGAAGGGCGCGGGCGGGCCGGCGGCACTGCACGTTACTTATGGCGCGCGGCACCGGGACCGCGATTTCCGCATCCTGGTCGACGGCAAACTGCTGGCACGCGAGACGCTGAAGGGCGAGGCCGCGGCCGGGCGCAATATCGTCGTCTATCCTTTGCCCGACGGCATGGGCGGGGGCGACCGGATGCGCGTGCGCTTCGAAGCGGACACGGATCAGGGCGTGGAAGTCTATCAGGTGCGGCTGGTGCGCATGCCGACTGTCTAGCGGGCCGGGTCACACCCGGCCGGACAGCGCCTTTTTAAGGCGGGAATGGGCGCTGGCCTTGATCTGGCACACCCGCGCCGCGCCGACGCCCAGCACCTGTCCGATTTCCTCCAGATTGAGTTCCTCGACATAATAAAGCTGCACGACCATCGCTTCCCGCTCCGGCAGGGCGGCGATGGCGGTAGCCAGCGCGTCGCGCGTGTCGGCTTCGGCCAGCGCGGAAAAGGCGTCGCCGCCATCGTCGACGAACCATGATAGCTCGTCGGAATAAACCTCGTCGATCGAATCGAACCGCAACGCTTCTGCCGTGGCATAATCGACGCGCAGCTTTTCGATGGTGACGCCCAGCCGTGCGGCGACCTCCGCCTCTGTCGGTGCGCGGCCCAGCGCGTTGTGCAGCGCCGCTAGGCTTTCCTGATACGCCTTACGCCGTTTCATCGCGCCGCGCGTCAGCGTTGCCTGTCGCCGCAATTCGTCGATCATGCTGCCGCGCACGCGGGTCATGGCGAAGTTGTGGAAGCTGGTCTCGCCGCGATCCTCGAAACTGCGGGCGGCTTCGACCAGCGCGATCATGCCGATCTGGACCAGATCCTCGACTTCGACGATGGCGCTCATGCTGCCATGAACGTGCCAGGCGACCCGGCGGACCATCGGCAGTTCGGCCTTGACCATCGCCTCCACATCGCGCGCGGCGGGGCGCTGGGCAGGGCTGTAGGTCAGCGGCGCGGCGGCGTTCATGCGGGCAGCGCCTCTGCCGCTCCGATCACCGCGACGACCTCGACCGCCTTGTCTTCGGGCACTTCGAAAAAGCTCATGACCGGCGTGTCGGGCAGGTAAGTACGCACCAGCTTGCGAATCGCACGGCGGATCGATGGCTGGACGACCAGCGCAAAGGGCTTGGCTTCCGCCATCAGCGGCTGTGCGGCCTGTTGCAGGGCGTCGACGATGCGGCGGCCCAGATCGGGTTCGATGGTGTGCCGCCGCTGCGTGTCGGCGCGCATCGCCTGACCCAGCAGCGCCTCAAGCTGACCCTCCAGCGTCATCACGCGCAGCGGCTCGCGCACGCCGCACAGCTTCTGCACGATCAGGGGGCCGAGTTCGGGGCGGATTGTCTCGATCAGTTCCTCGGCATCGTTGGTGCGCTGGGCAGCGACGGCGATGGCGGCGGCGATGCGGCGGAATTCCTTGAGCGGGATATTCTCGGCCAACAGGCCGCGCAGCACTTGGGTCAGCGTCGTCAGCGGCAGCGGGGCGGGGCACAGGGCGGCGACCAGCGCGGCGGCGCGTTCCTTCAGCCCGTCCAGCAGCGCCTGCACTTCGTCCGGGCCGAGCAGGTCGGCGGCGTTCTGGATCAGCAGGTGGTTCAGATGCGTGGCGATCACCGTGCCTGGATCGACGACCAGATAGCCCATGCCCGTCGCCTGATCGGCATCGCCCGCCGCGATCCATGTCGCGTCCAGGCCAAAGGTCGGGTCCTTTGCCTCCTTGCCGCGCAGTGCGCCAACGCCCTGTCCGGTGTTCAGCGCCAGCATTTCGTCGGGCGACACCTGATCCTCGCCCACGACGACGCCGTTGACCAGGATGCGATAGGTAAAGGGCGCCAGGTTGATGTCGTCGCGCACACGTACCTGCGGCACGACAAAGCCCAGTTCCTTGGACAACTGACGCCGCACGCCGGTGATCCGGCTCATCAGCGGGCTGCCCTTGCGGTCGTCGACCAGCGGGACCAGGCCATAGCCGATGTCGAGCATGACCTGCATCCCCTCGGTCACTTCGTCCCAGCTGATCTTGGACAGATCGGCGGGGGCAGATGCCTCGACGGGTTCGGGCGGCGGCGGGCGGTCGGCAATCTTCTTCAGGCGCCAGGCGGCATAACCGGCAGCGGAAGCGGCGGGCAGGATGACCATCGCCGGCATGCCCGGCAGAAAGCCCAGCAGCGTCAGGATCGCCGCCACCGGTGTCCAGGTGCGGTGCGATGCGAACTGGCTGCCGATCTGGCCCGACAGGTCGTGGGTGGAGGCGACGCGCGTCACGATCGCGGCTGCGGCGATGGACAGCATCAGCGCGGGGATCTGCGCCACCAGCGCGTCACCGATCGCCAGCAGGATATAGGCGCTGGCCGCATCCGACACCGACAGGCCATGGCTGACCACGCCCAGGATCAGGCCGCCGACAATGTTGATCGCCAGGATCAACAGTCCGGCCACCGCATCGCCCTTCACGAACTTGGACGAACCGTCCATCGCGCCATAGAAATCGGCTTCGGTCGATACCTCGACGCGACGCGCACGCGCTTCGTCGGGCGTGATCAGACCGGCATTCAGATCGGCGTCGATCGCCATCTGCTTGCCCGGCAGCGCGTCCAGCGTGAAGCGTGCCGACACTTCCGACACGCGGCCCGCGCCCTTTGTTACGACGATCATGTTGATGATCATCAGGATCGCGAACACCAGGATGCCGACGACATAATCGCCGCCGATCAGGAAGGTGCCGAACGCCTCGATCACATGGCCCGCCGCCGCTTCGCCCTCATGCCCGTGTACCAGCACCACGCGGGTCGATGCGACGTTCAGCCCCAGGCGGAACAGCGTGACGAACAGCAGCACCGTCGGAAAGGACGAGAAGTCGAGCGGCTTCTGCGCGTTCAGCGCCACCATCAGCACAGCCAGGCTGAGCATAATGTTGGCGATGAAGAACACGTCGAGCAATGGCGCCGGGATCGGCACCACCATCAGCACGACCAGCAGCAGGATGGCGCCCGGCAGCGCCGCCGAACGCGACGCGGATCCCCAGCCACCCTTGGCGAGCGAAGCGAACATCAGGCCCCCAGATTGGCGAGCATGAGATAGGCAAGACGCGCGGTTTCCGGCGTCGGGCGATAGGGGCTGACACGGTCGGCGGCCAGCGCGTCACGCGGCTGCGCGCGCACGACGTTCAGATTGGCCAGCGTCGTCTCAAGCCAGTTGTTGTCGCCGTCGGTCGCTCCATTGCCCAGAATGACATCGACGCCGGGCATGCGCGGCGTGGTGTCGGTGCTGGCCAGCGCCATGCCGTCGGGCAGCGCGCGCGACGCGACTTCGGCGCCGCGATCCAGCTTGCCCGCGAACCGGTCATAGATTTCACCCAATGAGCGCGGGCGTCCGCCATCGGCATAGAAGATGCTGCGATTGGCGGCGGCGGCGGCGGGGAACATGGATGCGGCGACGCGGCCGGGTGCGGCCTGCATCGTGCCCAGAAACTTCTTGGCGCCGCCCAGACCCAGGAAATGCGCCATGTAAAGGTCGGTGCCGTTCGCTTCGCGACCCAGCGTGGATTCCAGCGCTGCCTTGTTGTCGCTGGCATGTTCGGCGGCCATCAGCGACGCGGCGCGCGGGTCGCTTCTCAGATCCAGAATGGCGCGGCGCACCCCTGCATCGGCAACATGATAGCGGCCATTGGCGCCGCGCTGGATGCTGTCTGCGGCCCAGCCAAGGCCATGTTCGGCGCCATGTTCCTTCATCACGCCCAGCCAGCTCTGTTCGATGAACTGGTAAAGCCCCGTGGCGGAGGAAGTGCGAGCGCGCGCATTGGCGCGCATGCCGCTTTCGATCTGCGCCTGACCCAGCAGATAGGTGAAGTCCACGCCCGTGCGACGGCTCGCTTCGGCAATGGCCGAATGCGGGCTGGTCTGTTGCGGGATGGTTGCCGCAGTTGCGACACGCATATTCATTGCCGGTAAGCCCCCGTGTTCACGGGTTCACCAGCAAGGGGCGTGCCAATCGTGGGGCTGTCGCCCCGCCGGATCAGGCGAAGGCAGTCGCGCGGTAGGGAGCGACCGCCTGACCGGCAAGCGACTGCAGCCGGCGGCGGACATTTGCCGCCATCAGGTTCACATAAATCCGCGCGGTATCGTTCAACCGCTGCGCCTCACGCGCCAGCGCGCGCAGTTCATCGGTCATCGGCTCGCCTTCGCATGCGGCGACGGTGTCGATATGGCCCAGCTTGGCCGATGTCGCGCGTTCCAGCGCGCGGGGGTCGTTCGCCTTCAGCGCCGCGATTTCGGCGTGGAGGCATTCGATCACCTGAACAAGAGCGTCACGCCGGTTCATCGGGCTTCCAGTTCAGCTTGAAGGCGAGAAGGCGGTCGGCAATCGTCGTCGGCACGATCGGAAAGCTGCCATCGGCAACAGCCTTGCGAATGCGTGCGACACGATCGCTGTCGACCGGCGGGGTCGATGCCAGATCGCGCGCGGTGGCCACCATCGACGACGCGGCGCCCGCTTCGACCTTTGCATCAGCAGCGGGCGCGACGCGCGCGGCGGCCTTGACCGGCGCGACGGGCGCCAATGCGACCTTGTTGAGCTTCGAACCGATCGGGTCCACCATCGCCATCACTTTCCATGCGTGTCTGACAGGGAGGGTAACGACCGGCTTTCGGCAGCGTTTAGGAAAAAATTCACGGTTCGCGAAAAAAAGTTCGCGGCGCCGCTCAGCTGCTCCATCCGGGCAGGGTTACCCGGCCGGGTTCGACGGCCACTGCCTGGATCGGCGGCTTGGACGGATCGATACGCACCATCAGCCGCCCGCCACGTGGCGCGTCGCCCATCGCGACGCCGTCGCGCGTGATCGAAAAGCCGGCCGAACCGGCGGCGACCGTCACCGGATCGCCGCGCTTCACCACGATTTCGGGCTTTGCAGGGGCGGCGATCGGCGCAGGGGCCGATGCGGCGATGATCGGGCGGGGTTCCGCCTTTGGCGATTTGATCGGCACATAAATGCGCCAGACCGGTGCCATACATCGGACGACGACCGCGTCGCGCGTACTGCCGCGCCATTCGAACTGCGGCATCGGGCATCGCGCCAGCTTCAACCGGGCATCGACCCGCGTCAGCGCGCCGCCATCCTCCCCGATGGCATGACCGGTAAATTGTTCGACGGCGGTGTCCAGCAGCGCGGTCGATTGAAAATCCGGCGCGGCGGCCAGTGCCAGCAGGAAAAGGGCGGGGGTCATGGGTTCGCTCCTGTTTGGGCGGCAAGCGGCAATTGCCGGGCGGCAATGGCTTGCCGCCCGCCGGCAAAGCCGACCGAGAGAAGGACGTGGCGACCCCGTGTGTCGAGGTCGGTGGAAATGGCGATGCGGTCACGCGGCACTGCGCCCGACCGCACCAGGATTGCTGCCACCGCGCGGGCGCGATCGGCGGCCAGGATAGGCGCGCTGTCGGTCAGCGGATCGCGGTCGGCCGCGCTGTCGTCGGTCGATCCGGTAACGGTGACGATGGTGCGCGGGTCTTTGGCTGCTTCGGTCGCCCAGCCGACCAGCCGGGCAATGCGCGGCGCGGTAGCGTCGGCGACGGCGAAACCGCGCACGACCGCGCGGTCCAGCGGCATGGGCGGCGCCCCCGGTTCGGGCACGCCGAACCCTTCCCGTATCGCGGCGGCAAGCTGTTGCCGGTCGAGCTGGGCCGACTGCACAAAGACGAAGAAGCCCACCAGCAACAGGCACAGATCGGCCAGCGTGATCAGCCAGAGCGGGCGGGCGGCCTGCTCCTCGAACCGTGCGCGGGTCATGCGGCGGCAACCCGTGGCCGCTCGCGCCGGGCAAGGGCGTGGAGAGGGGCTTCCAGGCGCTCGCGCTCGAACGCCTCGTCGCGGGCAAGGCGGCGCAGGCGGCCTGCGATCGGCTGGGCGATCAGATTGCCGAACAGCGCACCGTACAGCGTGGCGAGCAGCGCAACCGCCATGCCGGGGCCGATCGCAGCGGGATCCTGCATCGCGGTGAACATCCGCACCAGGCCAATGATCGTGCCGATCAGGCCAAAGGCGGGTGCCGCCTCCGCCATGCTCGACCAGATTTCGGCGGCGGCCAGCTGACGTTCGGCGCGTGCGTCGCGGGCGCGGATTACGGCGTCGCGCACCGCTTCGGGCGGATCGCCGTCGACGATCATCCGCACCGCCAGTGCGACATCGGGATCGGCGATCACCGACTTGTCGAGTGCCATCACCCCGTGTTTGCGCGCAATCCGGCCAAGCGCGGCGATCTGGTCGACGGTTTCGTCCATGCGCGGCGCCGCGCGCGGCAGGGTTGCCAGCGCCGCAAGGCCGCGGCCGATCTGGCCCAGCGGAAATCGCACCAGCGTGGCAGCCGCCACGCCACCCAGCACGACGAGCGCTGCAGTCGGATCGGCAAAGGTCGCGAGCGGATTCATGCGCGAGCTTCCAGCAAGAGCCGTGCCATTGCCGCCCCGGTTGCCGTTTGCCGGTCGGGCGGCAAGCGTTTGCCGGTTCCTTGCCGATCAGGGGCTGCCGATGCGGCCCCGTGAAACTGGCACGCCCCTTGCTGGATCGTTCGTGAATTGATGCGAGCGCAGGAAAGGAGGGCGCGGACAGATGGCGAATGAAGGACTTTTCGGGATCCATGGCACCGCGCTGGCCGTCCGGTCGCAACGCATGGGTCAGCTGGCGTCGAACATCGCCAATGCATCGACTCCCGGTTACCAGGCGAAGGACATCGACTTTCAGGCCGCGCTTCGCGGGGCGGAGGCGCCGGGCGGGCGTGCCGATATGGCGATTGCCGCCGCCACCAAATATCGCGTTCCGCTTCAGGCATCGATCGACGGCAACACGGTCGAGCTCTCGACCGAACAGACTGCCTTTGCCGAAAATGCGGTCGCCTATCAGACGACGCTGTCGTTCCTGAACGGTCGCATCAACACCATCACCCGTGCGCTGAAGGGCGAATGACCATGGCCGGCAGCAACCCGCTCAACATCTTCCAGGTTTCCGGCCGCGCCATGTCGGCGCAGCTGGTGCGGATGAACACGACCGCCTCGAACCTTGCCAATGCCGGCACGGTCGCCACGACAGAGGCCGCCGCCTATCGCACGATGAAGCCGGTGTTCCGGACGCATTTCGATACCGCGAGCAGCATGGCTACTGTCGATGTCGAAACGGTGATGAGTGCTGGCGAAGCGCCGACCAAGCGCCACGACCCCGGCCACCCGCTGGCCGATGCCGACGGCAATGTGTGGGAATCGGCGGTCGATGAAACGCGCGAGCTGGTCGACATGATGGAAGCGGCGCGCACCTATCAGAACAATGTCGAGGTGATGCAGACGGCCAAGTCGCTGATCACCGAAACGCTGCGGCTGGGACGCTGATCATGGCCAGCAGCTTTGACAACACCCTTAGCGGGCTTGGCATCAATCGTTCGGCCGCCGGGTCGGTGGAAACCGTCACGCGGGCACAGACCCAGACGATGGATCAGTCCGACTTCCTCGAACTGATGACCGCCCAGCTTAAGAACCAAGACCCGTTCGAACCGGTCGACAATACCCAGATGGTTGCCCAGATGGCGCAATTCTCGTCGCTGGCGGGCATTACCGAAATGTCCTCCACGCTGAAGGCGATTGCCGAGAAGCTGGGCGGGGCGACGATGGGTGACGCGCTCAACTGGGCCGGGCGCACCGTCCTGACCGAAGGGGCGGTCGCCTATCCGCGCGCCAGCGGCGGGATCGAGGGTGCGGTTGAGCTGGACGCCGCCGCGACCGACGTCACCGTGACGATCAGCGACGCCAATGGCGGCGTTCTCAAGCGGATCGAGCTGGGTCAGAAGACGGCCGGCACCGCCAATTTCAACTGGGACGGCAAGACCGAGGCCGGCGAGGATGCCGGCGCGGGGCCGTTCGTCGTTTCTGTCTCTGCCACCGAAGGCGCCGCCCCGGTTGCCGCCCGCAGCCTGGTCTGGGCGCCGGTCACATCGGTTTCGATGGTTGCGGGCGAGCCGATGCTCACGCTGCCCGGCATCGGCCAGGTCAAGGCAAGCGCCGTCCGATCGGTCGGCTGAACCCATTTCGCGAAAGGAAGCAACACGATGTCCTTCTACACCTCGCTCAGCGGGCTTCAGGCCAGCCAGAAGGAAATGTCGACGATCAGCCACAATCTGGCGAACGTCGCGACCGACGGATTCAAGAAAAGCCGCGTCGAATTCGGCGACGTCATTGCCTCCAGCGCGAACAGCAATCCCAGCGCCCAGGTCGGCGCGGGTGTGGTGACCAAGTCGATCACCCAGCAATTCGGCCAGGGCAACCTGATCCAGACCGGCGGCGCGCTGAATCTGGTGGTGTCGGGCGACGGCTTTTTCGCGACCAAGGGTACGGTCGAAAGCGAGCAGCTGAACTATACCCGCAACGGCGCCTTCGTCGTCGATCCCAACCGCTACGTCGTGGACGGCAATGGCGGACATCTTCAGGTTTATCCGGTTGACGGTTCGGGGGCGGTTGTCGCCAGCGGCGTCGACGGGCTGGTCAGCCTGCGTCTGCCGGAAACCAGCGGCACGCCGGTCCCGACCAGCGCGGTGGGGCTGGGGCTGACGATGAATGCCGGCGCGCCGTTGCCGAGCGGGGCGTTCGACCGGTTTGACGCCAGCACGTATAACAACGCGACCCAGACCACGATCTACGACGCCACGGGCAATCCGTTGACGATGACCAGCTATTTCGTGCGGACGCAGGCGCCGACCGCCGCAGATCCCGCCAGCCAGTGGCAGGTCTATACCTATGTCGGGGACGAACAGCTGGCGGCGGACCCGGCCAATCCGGCGCCGATCACGCTTGAATTCGATGATACGGGCGCTCTGACCGCCCCGGCAACGCCGACCCAGTTCGCGCCGTTCACGCCCGCCGGTGCCGCCGCCGAACAGACGGTCTCGCTGGACTTCACCGGTTCGGCTCAGCTGGCGGCGCCCTTTTCGGTCAATACCCGCAGCCAGAATGGCGCGGCGGTCGGCAAGCTGGAATCGGTCAACGTGTCGGAGGACGGTACCGTGCGCGCCAGCTTCTCCAACGGCGACAGCAAGGCGCTGGGCAAGGTGGCGCTGGCTAATTTCTTCAACCCGACCGGCCTTCGCCAGCTGGGCAACAGCTATTGGGCGGCGACGGGCGTGTCGGGCCAGCCGACGCTGGGCGAGGCGGGCAAGGACGGTTTTGGCGGGCTGATGACCGGCATCGTCGAAGGGTCGAACGTCGACATTACCGAGGAACTGGTCGCGCTGATCGCTGCACAGCGCAATTTCCAAGCGAACGCCAAGTCGCTCGATACCTCGAACCAGATCTCGCAGACGATCTTCAACATCCGCGGCTGATGAGCCGGAGACCGGGAGCCTAGCCGATGGACAAGCTGGTCTATACCGCATTGTCGGGCCTGAAGAGCCAGATGGCCGCGCAGGGGGTGATCGCGAACAATATCGCGAACGCCTCCACCACCGGCTTTCGTCAGGACCAGATCAGCTTCGAACGGCTGATGCTGAAGGGGCAGGCGCTGGAAACGCGCTCACCCGCGGCGCAGGAAGTGGCCGATTTCGATCGGCGCGCGGGCACGATCGTGTCGACGGGGCGCCCGCTGGACGTCGCCATGATCAGCGACGCCTGGATCGCGGTGCAGGCACCCGACGGGACCGAGGCCTATACCCGGCGCGGCGACCTGAGCGTCGCGGTATCGGGCGTGCTGCAAAACGGAGAGGGCGTTCCGGTCATGAGCGAAGCCGGCCCGATCACCGTGCCGCCGCATGACCGCATCGCCATTGCCGACGATGGCACGGTGACCATCGCCCCCAGGGGCGCGGAGCCGGGCGCGCCGATGCAGATCGTCGGTCGTATCAAGATGGTCAGCACCGAAGGTAGCCAGACCGTCAAGGGTCTGGATAACCTGCTGCGCGTCAAGGACGGCGGCATCCTGCCCGTCGACATGGACGCCAAGCTGGCAAGCGGTTCGCTGGAACAGTCGAACGTGAACCTGACCCAGGCGCTGGTCGACATGATCGAGAACCAGCGCGGTTACGAAGTGCAGGCCAACCTGCTCGCCGAAGCCAAGAAGATGGATGAAGAGAGCGCGTCGCTGATGCGCGTCCAGGGATAAGGAGACGATCCCATGAGCAATGCCGCCATGCACATCGCACGCACCGGGCTGGACGCCCAGGATGTGCGGATGCGCGTCATCTCGAACAACCTCGCCAACGTGAACACCACGGGTTTCAAGCGCGACCGGGCGAGCTTCGAGACGCTGGCCTATCAGGTCGTCACCGCCGCCGGTTCGGCCAGCACCGCCGAAACCCGCTATGCCACGGGGCTGAACATGGGCACCGGCGTGCGCGTGCAAGGCACGGCGCGCATGAACACGCAAGGGTCGCTGCAGACGACGGGCAATTCGCTGGACATGGCGCTGGACGGCGACGGGTTTTTCCAGATCCAGCTGCCGGGCGGCCAGCTGGGCTATACCCGCGCGGGCAATTTCGCACGCTCACCCGAAGGGCTGTTGGTGACGGGAGAGGGGTTTCAGGTGATGCCCGGCATCACCATTCCCGAAGGTGCCACCGCCATCACCGTCGGCAGCGACGGCACCGTGTCCGCCACCGTGCCGAACCAGACCGAAGCGGCGCAGATCGGCCAGCTTCAGATCGCCAGCTTTCCCAATTCCGCCGGGCTTCAGGCGACGGGCGACAATTACCTGATCGAAACCGCCGCCAGCGGTCCGGTCAACATGGGCATCGCCGGCCAGGACGGGCGCGGCCAGATCCGGCAGGGGATGCTGGAAGGGTCGAACGTCAATGTCGTCGAGGAACTGGTCGACATGATCGAGACGCAGCGCGCCTATGAGGTCAATTCCAAGATGATCTCGGCCACCGATGAAATGCTGAAATATGTCAATCAGAACATCTGATTCGCGCATCGCCGGGTCGCGCCGCCGGTTGCGGGGCCAGGCGGCGCTTGCCGTCGTCGCCGCGCTGCTGGTCGCCGCGCCCGCGCAGGCGCAATTGTTCGGTGGCAAGAAGAACAAGGACGATTTCTCCGCCACCATGCCCGCGCCGGTCGCCGTGCGCCCGGCCAATGGCGCGATTTTTCAGGCCAGCGAGGGCTATGCCGCCCTGTACGAAGGGCAGCGCGCCCGCCGCGTTGGCGATCCGCTTACCATCGTGTTGGTCGAACGCATGGCGGCGTCGAAGTCGGCGGCTTCGAACCTGGACAGCAAGGGCAGCTTCGGCCTGGCCGGGCCGTCGTCCGGCCCCCTGTCGCTGTTCAACCCGACCGACGCGCAGGCCAGTGGCAATCGCGGCTTTCAGGGACAGGGCATGGCCGATCAGTCCAACGCCCTGTCGGGTGAGGTCAGCGTGACCGTCGCCGCCGTCTATCCCAACGGCACCATGCTGGTTCAGGGGCAGAAGCGCGTGACCCTGAACCGCGGGGACGAATTCGTGCAGATCAAGGGAATCGTGCGGACGATCGACGTGGACGCCAATAACCGTGTGCCGTCGACCCGCGTTGCCGATGCCAAGATCAGCTATATCGGCAAGGGCGATGTCGCACGTGCCAGCCGTCAGGGGTGGCTCAGCCGCTTCTTCCAGGTCATCAGCCCGTTCTGATGGGAATTGCACGCATGTTCCGTCGCCTTTTCTCCAAACGCCCGGTGCCTGTCTGGACGCTGATCGCGCTGGCGCTGCTTTCGGTGTCGATCGCGCCGGCCCATGCCCAGCGGATCAAGGATCTGGGCGGTTTTCAGGGCATCCGGGCCAACCAGCTGACGGGTTACGGCATCGTCGTGGGCCTGCCGGGGACGGGTGACGACAATCTGGAATATACCGTTCAGTCGATGAAGGGCGTGACCGCGCGCTTCGGCTTTCAGCTGCCGCCGGGCATCAACCCGGCGCTGAAAAACGCGGCGGTGGTCATGGTCACGGCCGAACTGCCCGCCTTTGCCAAGCCGGGTCAGCGGATCGACATCACCGTCGCGTCGATGGGCAAGGCAAAGTCGCTGCGCGGCGGCGCGCTGATCCTGACGCCGCTGCTGGGTGCCGATGGCCAGATCTATGCGATGGCGCAGGGCAATCTGGCGGTCAGCGGCCTGGGTGCAGAGGGCGCCGACGGGTCAAAGATCGTCGTCAACATTCCTTCGTCGGGCCGCATTCCCGATGGCGCCACGGTCGAGCGCGCGGTCGACACCGGGTTTGATTCCAGTCCGTTCCTGACCTTCAATCTGGCGCGCGCAGACTTCACCACGGCACAGCGGGTCGCGGCGGCGATCAATGGCCGCTTCGGCATGATGGCCGCCCGCGCGGTCGATGCGGTGTCGGTCAGCGTCGCCGCGCCACCGGGCGCCGACGTTCGCACCGCGATGATGAGCCAGATCGAGAACCTGACCGTCGACGCCGCCGAAGCGGCTGCGCGGGTGATCGTCAATGCCCGCACCGGCACCGTCGTCATCAATTCCGCCGTCCGCGTCAGTCCGGCGGCGGTAACACACGGTAAACTCACTGTGCGTATTGATGAGTCGCAACAGGTGGTTCAGCCCGCGCCGTTCAGCCAGGGTCAGACCGCGGTTGAGCAGCGCAGCAATGTCGGCGTGGAGGAAGAAGTGAAGCCCATGTTCCTCATCGACCCCGGCCCCAAGCTGGCCGACGTGGTCAAGGCGGTGAACGCCATCGGCGCTTCCCCGGCCGATCTGGTCGCCATATTGGAGGCGCTGAAGGAAGCGGGCGCCCTCAAGGCGGAGCTGGTCGTGTTGTGACGACGCTGCCCAACCTGCCAGCCGTCAACCAGCCGACCGTGTCGATGGACACGGGCCGGCTGGCAACGCGTGAGAATCTGGAAGCCGCCGGGCAAAAGTTCGAGGCGATCTTTACCGGCATGATGCTGTCGTCGATGCGCAAGGCGAAGCTGGGCGACGGCCTGTTCGAATCGAATGCGCTGAACCAGTTCCGCGACATGCAGGACCAGCAACTGGCCCAGTCGATGGCGGTCCACGCACCGATCGGCATCGGCAAGGCGATGATCGAATTCCTGGCCAAATCGGCGGAGGATACGGTCAAATGAGCGATCTGCTCGGCATCGGGGCCAGCGGTGTGCGTGCCTATCAGGGGGCGCTTGCCACCACGTCGGACAATATCGCCAATGCCGGAACCCCCGGCTATGTCCGCCGCACGCCGGTGCTGCGCGAAATCGCCGCCGTCACGCCCAATGGCGCGTTGACGCCCGCCGGGGTCACGCTGGGTCTGGTCGACCGCGCGGCCGATGCCTTTCGCTCGAACGCGGTCCGTACCAGCGGCAGCGACCTTGCCCGCAGCGAGACGGGCATGGTCTGGCTCGACCGGATCGAACAGGTGCTGGGCAACAGCGCACTGGATGATCGGCTGGCGACATTCTTCAACGCTGCACAGGGCGTTGCCGCCGATCCGGGTGCCAGCGCACCGCGTGCGGTGATGCTGGAACATGCCGACGCGCTCGCCACCGCGTTTCGAGCGACGGGGGCGTCGCTGGATCAGGCGACGGCCGATGTCGAGGCGCAGGCCCGCAGTGCGGCCAGCGACCTGTCCGGGGCGGCGCAGGCGTTGGCCAAGGTGAACAGTGCCATCGGCCGCTCGGGCGGCGCACCGTCGCCGTCGCTGCTGGATGAGCGCGACCGGTTGCTCGAATCGATGTCGGCGCTGGTCGATGTGTCGGTCAGCTTCGATTCGGCGGGGCGCGCCACGGTAAAGGCGGGCGCCGCCGGTGGCCCGGTGATGGTGTCGGGCGATCAGGCAGCCAGCATCGGCGTGTCTCGCAACGGCCAGGGTGCGCTCCAATTCCATCTGGTGATGAATGGCGAGGCGGCGGTTATCCCGGCTCAGGGTGGCGCGATGGCGGGTGCGATCGACGGGGCGCAGCGCATCGCCGACGCCAAGGGCGCGCTGGATCAACTGGCGGTCGACTTTGTCGACGCCGTGAATGCCGTGCAGGCCGGCGGTGAGGATCTGTCGGGCAATCCCGGCGCGCCGATGTTCGCCGGCGTCGATGCGGCCAGCATGACGCTGGCGCTGACCAGCGGCGCGGGCATTGCTGCCGCGACGCCGGGATCGGGGCCGAAGGGCAATGGCAACATGGGTATGCTGGCCGCGATCCGTACCAGCGGCGATTTCGAGACGCGGCTGACCACGCTTCAGTCCGTGAACGGCGCGGCCATCGCCGCGCGCCAGACGGTGATCGGCGCACAGACCGCCATCCATGACGGCAATATGGCTGCCCGCGATTCGGTCAGCGGGGTCAATCTGGACGAGGAAGCGGTGAACCTGCTTCGCTTCCAACAGGCATATCAGGCGTCGGCCCGCGTCATTCAGGTCGCGCGTGAGACGCTCGATTCCATCTTCCAGATCCGGTGAGCCCCATGAACCGTATCGCGACCAGCCAGTATTTTTCGCGCAGCCTGACCCAGATGTCGGGCCTGAATGTCGCGGCGGACAAGCTCCAGACCCAGATCGCAACCGGCAAGAAGCTGACTGCCGCGTCGCAGGACGCCGCCGCCTGGACGCAGTTGGCGACGATGAAGCGCGACACCGCCGATCACGCCGCCGCCAAGGGCAATATCGAACTGGCGTCGGGCATTCTGGCACAGGCCGATTCCACGCTGGAAAACATCACCCAGCAGCTGCAGCGTGCGCAGGAACTGGCAATGACCGTCGGTAGCGGCACGATCGGCGCGACGGAGCGCAACATCGTCGCCGACCAGCTCGACATAATCAAAAATGACATCCTCGCGCTGGCGAATCAGAAGGATGTGCGCGGCGTGCCGATGTTCGGCGGTGGCGCAGACGCGGCGTTCGCGGTCGGAGCCGACGGTGCCATCACCTATGTCGGCGGGACGGCGCCGGGCACGATCCCGGTTGCCGACGGTGCCGATGTTCAGGTGACCGAGGACGGATCGCAGCTGGCGCAGATGTTCACCGCGCTTGAGGCGCTGGCGCTGGGCATCCGCAATGGCGACGATCTTGGCACCATCAGCGCCGACCTTGGTCTCGCAACCGATAATGTGTCGGCGGCTCGCGCCAGCGTCGGCGCGCGCGGCATGCGGCTGGACATGGAGATGGAGCGGCTGGACGAAGTGGCGATCGGGCGCGAGGAAGCGCGCGGCGCCATCGAACAGACCGATGTCACCGCCGCCATTACCGAATTGCAGAAGACCCTGACGATCCTGTCGGCCACCCAGGCCAGCTTCACCAAATTGTCCGGCCTGAGCCTGTTCGACCAGCTGCGATGACGGCGATTCGCCGCGCAGCGGTCGGTAACCATTTCTCGACTCTTCTGCGTCAAAAGGGGGGGCAAGGGGCAGGCGTCGTCGCCTTTGCCGCAGGGACCCGGGGGCAAGCGTAAGATGTTTCCTGCAATTGGCTTTGTCGTGCTGATCGTCATGGTGTTTGGCGGCTTCGCCATCACCGGTGGCGCGCTCGGCCCGGTCATGCACGCGCTTCCGCACGAAATGCTGATCATCGGCGGCGCGGCGCTAGGCGCGCTGATCATCGGCAATTCGGGCCGCGAGCTGAAGGCGATCGGCGGCGGCGTGATGAAGGTCATCAAGGGGCCGAAATACAAGAAACAGGATTATCTGGACGTCATCTTCCTGGCGTCGAAACTGATGAAGATGCTGCGCGTCGAAGGGCCGATCGCGCTGGAGCCGCATGTGGAGGATCCGAAATCCTCCCCCATCTTTTCCGAATACCCCCGCATTCTGGCCGACAGCGCGTTGACCGGCCTGATTGCCGACACGCTGCGGCTGGTGGTGGTGTCATCGGGCACGCTGGATGTGCACGCGGTCGAGGAAGTGATGGATAACGCCATCAAAACCCATCATCACGAGGAACAGGGGCCGCAGACGACGCTGCAGGGCCTGGCCGATGCGCTGCCGGCGCTAGGCATCGTCGCCGCCGTGCTGGGCGTGGTCAAGACGATGGGATCGATCGACAAGCCGCCGTCGATCCTGGGCGGGATGATCGGTTCGGCACTGGTGGGCACGTTTCTGGGCGTGCTGCTCGCCTATGGCATTGTCGGTCCGCTGGCCACGCGGTTGCAGCAGGTGATCGACGCCGATGCGGCAATCTATCACACGGTGAAGCAGATCATCATCGCGTCGCTCCATGGCCATCCGCAGCCGCTGGTCATCGAAGCGGCGCGGTCGGGCATTGCCCACCACAACCAGCCCGGTTTTGCCGAGGTGTTCGACGGCTTGCGGGGGCGTTAAGCCGTGGCACAGCAGCCCCGCGCGCCCCATGGCAACAACCAGCCGCCCAAGGTCATCGTCAAGAAGGTCTATATCGAGGGGCATGGTGGCCATCACGGCGGTGCGTGGAAGGTCGCCTATGCCGATTTCGTGACCGCGATGATGGCGTTTTTCCTGCTGATGTGGCTGCTGGGTGCCACCAGTGAGCAGCAGCGAAAGGCACTGGCCGATTATTTCGCGCCCACGCTGGTCCAGTTGAAGCAGAAGTCGGCAGGCTCGTTCGGACCGTTCGGCGGCGCGTCGCTGACCGATGTCGATAATTACCCCAACCGCGCGGGTCAGACCGGCACGCGCGAGATGACCGTGCCCAGCGGCGCCACCGGGGGCAAGAAAGTGGGCAGCGGGGAAAAGGGGTCGCTGAAGAATCCCGATGCGCTAACCAAGCAGGACCGACAGAATTTCTCCCGCCTGCGAGCCCAGCTTGAGGCGTCGATGAAGCGCGATGCAAAGATGGCAAAACTGGCGCGTCACGTGAAGTTCGTGCCGACGATCGACGGGATGCGAATCGATCTGGTCGACGATGCCAATTATTCGATGTTCGACCTTGGCACGACAGCGCTGGTGCCAGAGGCGGACAAGCTGATCGGGATGATCGCCGAAAGCATTCAGGGCACCGAGAACTCGATCATGATCCGTGGCCACACCGATTCGCTTGGCTATGGCAATCCGCTTCAGATGAACAACTGGATGCTGTCGAGCGGCCGCGCGGAAGCAACCCGGCGGCGGCTGGCACGCGGCGGCGTCGCGGAGGCGAGGTTCGAGCGGATCGAGGGCGTGGCCGATCGTCAGCCGATGATCGCGGAAGCGCCCGGCGACCCGCGCAACCGCCGCGTGGCGATCACCTTGCTGTATCGGCAGGCTGCCTTTGGCGAATCCGAAAGCGAGGGTCGCCGTGGCGGCGGGCGTCAGAACAGCTTGCGGAACTCCAGCCTGACCGAACGGCCCACCGGGTCGAGCAAGAACGGCTGAAGCCCCAGCGGCGTCACACCCGTGCCGTCGGTCACGGTGATCCGCTGATCCAGCAAATTGTCCAGTCGCAACGAAACCCGTGCGCCGCGCAGCCATGGCTGATCGCGCACCAGCGAGGGTATCTGGCCCAGATTGGCAAAGGCGCGCAGGTTGATCGTCGTCAGGCTGCCGAAGCGTAATTGTTCGGCGGGCGTGGCGCCGGTGACGCGGGTCGGTGCCTGCCAGTCGGCATTCATGCGGATGCCCAGCCCATCCTTGGTAAAGCCGCTGCGAAGCTGAAGCTCATGCCGGGGTTGTCCGCCGCGATTGCCGGTGGCCGAACCGCCCAGCAGGTCCAGTTCAGGCAGGCCGTCGCGGATCAGGATCGTCTCCTTCAGGCGCACGGTATGGAACAGCGCGAACTGGACGCGCCCGCCGCCCGCGCCGCCGCCAAAGCGTCCACCGCCCCCGCCGCCACGCGGTCCGCCCCCGGCGCCGCCACGCGGACGTCCGGCGCCCGCGCCGCGTGGCGGACGGCCAAATGCCTCCCGCAGCACAGCGCGCGGGTCCTCACCCGCTTCGCGCGCGGCCTGAACGCGGCGCTGCAACGTGCCCATGACCGGCAGCGACAGGTTGAAGCCCCAGCGGAACTGGCGGCGCTCGCTCTGCGCGAAGTTGACGGGCCGGGTGTCGATCTGGACCAGCCGCCCCGATGCATCGCGCACGAACCGGTCGGGAAAGGCCGACTGAATCTCTGCCGTCGCGGCGGGAAAGCCTGAAATCAGGCCGTCGATACGGCTGTCGGTGTAATCGGCGCGCAGGTTCAGGTCGACCGAATCGAGCGGTCGTAAATTGGCCCCGATCTTCAGCACGCGGCGGCTGTCGGCGGACAGGCCGGGGTTGCCGCCCTCAACCGATGTCACATCCACCGTCTCACCACGCACATAATCGAACACGCGGACATTGGGTGTGGTCAGCACCGGATTGCCGATCTGTTGTGGCGACGGCGCGCCCTCTTCATGCGTGACCGACGTGATCAGGCGAAGCTGGCGGATCGGCGACCAGTTCGCACCATAGCCATAGGTAGTCAGCGTGCCGAAATCCGACAGCTCGTTCACCTCCGCATTGGCGTTGATTGTCAGGTCGCCGATCGCGTCCAGCACCGCAAGGCGGCGGCTGGCGATGGGCACGTCCAGATTGACCTGACCATTGACGCGGCGCCGGGTGATATCGGTCGCGGTGATCAGGCCCGACCGGTTCGAGCGGCTGTCGAGATCCTGGCTCCCCAACCCGACCCGGCCCGTCACCCCGACATCGCCGGCGGGCAGCTTTAACACATTGCCGTTCGCAACTGCTTCCAGCTGTCCCACATTGCTGACCGATCGCGCGGTATCGGGTGCGGCCAGCGCGAGCCCAGACAGCGAGGCAAAGGGATTGACCGAACCGGCGGCCACGCCCGCGCTGTAATCGCCCAGCGACAGGCGGCGTTCGGTATCGGTGTCGGTGGTCGCATATTCGTAATTGCCGGTCAGCGTCCAACGCCAGTCGCCCTTTTCGCCATTGGCGCTGAACCCGCCGGTGACGCTGCGTGAGCGTGTCTCGCGGGTCAGGGCGCCCAGCGCGTCGGCATAGCGCAGCACGCGCACATCATTGGCGAAGGGGGAAAAGGGGCTGTTGGCGGGCAGTGTCACGTCGATACTGGGCAACCCGACCAATGCCTGCGTGTCGTTCAGCTCAAAACCGAGATTAGCGGTCGCAGCGACATCGCCGAAAATGGTACGCGACAAGACGGCATTGCCCTCTGCTCCGAAACTGCGTGGCCGCAGCGTGCGATAACGGCCAAGGTCGGTGGTGCCGGCCTGGTTGGCACCGCTGGCGAAATCGGCCAGCGTGGGCGCGGTGCCGGGCACCGGGGCGACGATGGTGACTTGCCCCGCCAGTGCCGACAGGGCGGGGTCAATCTCTCCCGCGCCGTCGACCGCCACGACATTTCCCGCCAGGTCATAGGGCAGGCCCGACGGATTGGGCAGCAGGTCGCGCTCCGCCTCGCTCAGCGCGCTTTCCGCCGATACTTCAAGGTCGATGTTCAGGCGGCCGGCGCGATTGATGCTCAGATAATTGACATCGAGCTCGCCATTGGCGCTGCCGCCGCCGGTCGGGCCGCCGCCCTCCACTTCGGTCGTGATGGCGCGGAAACGGCGGCGCAGGACGATGTTCACGACGCGCTGATTGGCGGGATAGCCATATTTCAGCGCGACTTCCTCCGGCAGGATTTCGACGCGGGAAATCGCTTCGGTCGGCACGTCGCGGATTTCGCGCAGACTGGAAATACGGCGCCCCTCCAGCAGGACGACAGGCTGTTCGTCGCCGCGCCCGCGCCCGCTGCCCGTCTGGGGCGCGAGTTCGGTCAGCAATTCGGCAATGGTACTGACGCCGAACGCGCGCACATCGGCGGGGCTGAGCGTCTGTTCGGGCGGCACGTCGCCGGTGACCGATCCGCGCGGCCGCTGTCCGGTAACGACGATCTCGTCCGCATCGCCATCGTCCAGCGTTGCCTCCACCTCATCGGCGGCGGTGTCGGCCAGATCGGGGTCGACCGCCTGTTCCTGTGCCATGACGGGCAGCGGGGCGACGATGCAGGCGAGGAGGGGGAGACTGATACGCATGGGGTCCTTCCGCGACGGGAAACCAGGGCCTAACGCCCGGCTGTCGCAGAAGTTTGTCAGCCGGTACGATGATTTACAGAACGCGGACCAGCCGGATGGCGAGCGCCAGCCAGGGCGGGTCGGCAATCACCTGCTGCCGTGCGCCGCTGCCCGGCGGGAGGAGGTGGAGGCGGCCACCCTCACGATCGATCAATCGGCCGAAGGCAAATCGCCCGGCGGGGCGCGGCACCAGCACGTCGCGGTTGAGCGCGCGCCCGAACGCGTCGGGGGCCAGCCGCTCGCACCATAATTCGTCGCCGGCGCGGTAATCGCCCACGCCCCCGGTCACGCGAACCGCGATCAGACCGGGCTGCAGCGCGGGCGGCACGATATGTTCGGGCCGCTGCGGCGCCCATGCACCTTCGCGGTCGACCAGCGCCGCGACCGGCAGGTCGGGGCGTTCGGGCAGGCGAACCAGATCGGCGGCCTCCACCTCCAGCGCGCGGGCGATGCGGTTGAGCCATGCGACCGAAACGGTACGCGTGCCCGTCTCAAGCCGGCCGATGGTCTGCGCGGTGGTCGGCGGATCGCAACGCCGTGCCACATCGTCCAATGTCAATCCGCGCGCGCGGCGCACTTCGCGAATGGCGGTAATCATCGCTCGACCCCCGATCCTTGAACCAATGCGGTTACACCCTGTCCTACAAACCAGCCTTCATGGCAAGCGGTCCGCCGGATTCTGATTGGGAGCATGACATGCGCGAACTGGTGGAGCGGGGGCTTGAGGACGGGCGGGTGACCAGCGGCCCGCCCCGGCGCGGGCGACGGGCAGTGACGGTCAACCTGGCCGAATCGCCACTTGGCTGGCTGGCGGCGCGCGGGCTGGTCAGCGCGCGGCAGGTAGAGGCGGGCGAGCGGCTGCGCGCCGATTACGAACGCGCGCAATTGTCGCCATCGGTGACGATGCGATGGGACAGCAGACCGCGCGGTCGCCATGCACGGGCCGAGGCGTTGGACCCGACCATGGCGCAACTGGCCGCCAAGCAGCGTTTCGATGCCGCCATTGTGGCGGTGGGTCCGGGCCTGTCCGACATATTGTGGCGCGTGGTGTGCGCGGGGGAGGGGGTGCCCGTGGCCGAACGCGCGCTTGGCTGGCCCGCACGGGCGGGGCGGCTGGTGCTGGGCATCGCGCTCGACCGGCTGGCCGGACATTACGGGCTGCCCTGACCCCCTGCCGGTTCGCGCTTGAGAAAGCGGGTATAGGCCCAACTGATCGCGATCAGCGTGACGCCGATGCCAAGGAAGGACACGACGCGCAGCAATCCCTCCAGCGCCACGTCGATGGTGAATACCTTCAGCGCGACCAGCATCGCCAGCCCCAGCCCGGCGAAGCGCAGGTCGCGCGCGTCGCCCACCAGCCCGCGCCACAGCCAACCCAACGCCAGCAGCAGCATGACCGCCGAATAGCCCCAATTCTCGCCCGTCCCGACCGGCCCGGTCAGGATTGTGCCATGCGCCGCCTGTCGCACCACCGCCAGCGCCGCGACCAGCATCAGCGCCAGCGCGGGAAGCCGCAGTCGCTTGGCCGGCCAGCGCCAGCAGATCAGCGCCGCCAATGCTGGCAACAGGACAGCCGTGTTCAGGACCGGCAGCGGTCCGACCGATTGCGGGGCAAAGACCGGTGACAGCAGGAACAGGTCGAACCACATGATGCGCGCCAGCCCGGCGACGGCCAGCACCAGCGCGGCGCGCGGCGCCCGGTTCGCGAGCGCCCATGCGGCGGCGAGCGCGACCAGCGTGATGATCGCGCGTTCGATAAAGCCCCATGCCGCAAACCCGGCGGCATCGGCGATCGCCAGCGGCTGCTTGAGCAGGGCATAGGCGCTGCTCACGCTCAACAGTCCCACGACGATAGAGGCAGGACGCGTCAGGCGCCCGAAGCCGCGCTCGCCCCTGAGCGGCCATAGCCCCGCCAGCGCCAGCGGCAGCAGCAGTCGCAGCACGTCGGCAACCGGCGGTACCTGCCGATAGGCCAGTTCCTCACCCGGCAGGGCGATGGCCAGCGTCTCGATCAAATCACCCAGCGGCCGGTACGCCGCAACCAGTCCGACCGCCAGCGGTAGGGCGGCAGCGGTGGCCAGCGGCGTGCTGTCGCTGCGTCGCGCCGCCTCGGCCATGGCGAGCGTGGCGAGCGCCAGAGCGACGCCGACCGCGCCGTCTCCCGCCAGCGCGATGATCGCCAGCACCCCGGCAGCGGCGGCAGCCAGTGCCCCGCCCACCAGACCGGGGTCGCGGCCCTCGCCCGGCGCGCGGTGCCGCCAAGCCAGCCACAGGCCCGCGCCGGCGACCGCCAGTGCCACGATGGCCCATAGCGGTCGCGGCAGCAGTTGCGGCGTGCCGAGTTGCAGCACGGCCAGCGGCCCCGCCAGCCCGGTGGCCGCCAGCACTGCCCAGTTCCTCGCTTCCCGCGACCGGGCAAGCCCCGCGCCGCCGAACAGGACCGTTACGATCAGGCCCGCCACGCCCGTCATGGCCGCGACCGGCGCCATCATCAGCAGCACAAGGATCAGCAGCGCTGCGATCAGCGGGGCGGGTACAAGCCGCTCCTCGCGCCATGCCAGCACGACCGCAGCGGCAGCCAGGGTCAGGTAAAAGGCCCAGGCCAGCGGTGAAAAGTCGAGGATCGGCGCAAGCGCGAACAACTGCGCCAGTCCCAACGCCATCGGCGCGATGCGAAGGTGCAGCGACCGCGCGCCGCTGGCGGGCAGGGCGAAGGTGGCGGCAAGCGCCAGCGCGACGACGAACGCGCCGATCACCGGCCGTTCCCCGCCGTCCAACGCCAGCGTCAGAAAGCCCGTCCAGCCAAATCCGGCGGCGGCGCTGGTCGCCGCCAGCCAGCTCCAGCCGCGCCGTACCGCCAGCGCGAACAGCGCGCCCAACAACAGCGCCAGATAGATGATCAGCGGCGCCACGCCCGCGGCGTCATAACCCGCCACCAGCGGCGCCAGGAAACCGCCCGTCAGCGCCATGATCGCCGTCGGCGGCCCGTGTCGCATCGCCAGCGCCAGGCCCGCGCCGGTAATCGCCAGCAACAGGATGAAGGCGCCCAGCGGCGCGATCAGGTGATACAGGGCGGCGGCCAGATACAGCGTGCCATAGGCGCTGGCCACGCCCGCGCCGGCCAGCACCTGCCCGATCCGCACATCGTCTCGCGTGGCGGGCAGGCGGCGCGCCAACTCGCTGCCCGCCGCCAGCACCACGGCCAGCAGCGCGGCCAGCGCGATGCGCACGCCCGGCCCGAACCAGCCGCTGTCGATCGCGGCGCGCACTAGGAAAAAGCCTGCCAGCACCAATGCGATGCCGCCAATCCAGATCGGCAGTCGCCCGCCGATCAGGCTTTCCAGATCGAGCCGGGGGCGGGCGGGACGGCTGAGTGCGGCGGGAAAAGCGGGCGGGCGGCGGCGCACGATCGGCGGATCGGCGACGCGCATGGGCGGCGGCGCCTCTGCGCGGTCCAGCGTCTCCAGCCGTCGCTCGACACGGGCCAGTCGCCGGCGCGTGTCGATCAGCAGCGCCGCCAGCACGGTCAGCAGGATGAGCAGAAATCCGTTCAACGCCTACTCCCCGCCTGCCGCCGATGGCATAGCGCCGCTATCGTTCCCCGCGCAAATCATGGACTGGCGCGGGCGACCGGGCGGGCTTAAGTCGCGGCCATGCGCTTCGAATTCATCAAATGCCATGGCTCCGGCAATGATTTTCCGCTGATCGACGCCCGCGGGCTGACGCTGCCCGACGCCCAATGGGCCGCCATTGCCCGCGCGCTTGCCGATCGGGCGGGGCCAGTGGGCGGTGACGGGCTGCTGCTGCTGGTCGACGGGCGGGATGAGGCGCCGTTCGGGCAGCGGATGTTCAATCCCGACGGCAGCGAGGCGGAGACGTGCCTGAACGGCCTGCGTTGCGTCGCGCGCGCAGGGTTCGATGCCACCGGGCTGGACGCGGCGCTGGTCGGCCTGCCCAAAAGCGATGCCTGGGCCGCACGTGTGGCCGACCTGGCGCCCGGCGTTGCGACCATCGCGACCCGCGTCACTTCCGTTTCTGCCAATGCGCGCGATGTCGGGCTGACCGTGGGGGATCGCTTTGTCGATGCGCCAATCCCCGGCCTGCCCAGCGAACGGCGCTTCACTGCGCTGACGATGCCCAATCCACACCTGATCGCATTTGTCGACGTGGTGGACGAGGCCGAGCTGGTGGCGCTGGGCGACTGGTGCGAAAGCGCGCCGCCGCTGATCCCCGGTCGCGCCAATGTCAGCTTCGTCGCGATGGTCGACGATGGCTCGCTGTTCGTGCGGACCTATGAACGCGGGGTTGGCCTGACCGACAGTTGCGGCAGCGCCATGGCCGCGTCGGTCCATGCCGCCGCGCTGACCGGGCGAATCGGCTGGGATGTCGAGGTGGTGATCCGCAACCGTGGTGGTTTGGTCCGTGGGCGTACCAAGGTAGATCCAAGTGTCGAAATCGCCGGTAACGCCACGTTCGAATATCGCGCCGCAGTCGATTTCGCGCCGGATACGGGCCAATTGGGTGCCGTCACCCTGATTGAGGACCGGGCAGTGGAACGCGATGCCTGGCGGTCGCTGCTGACGGCCAGCCGCAACTGATCGGCAAGGTCCGTTAATCTTCACGCGCTAGACTTCGGGCATGGCGCGCCCTGTTGCTTCGGCCCCCGTATCGATCGCGTTTCTCGCTATAGTTGGACTGGCTTATGCCGGCGCCATTGCTGCGTCGTTGATGACGCGTTTCGACGGCGGGCTGGCGTCGATGTGGCTGGCCAACGGCGTTCTCGCGGCCGTGCTGGCCAAGCGGAGCATGCGGCAATGGCCGGTCATCGCATTGGTGGCGTTGCCGATCAGCGCCGTTCTGACGGTTCTTTTCGGACTGGGCCCGCTCGCCGCATTGCCGCTCGCGCTGGCGAATTTTGGAGAATCGATGATATTGTCGGCGGTGCTGCGCCGCTGGGCCCCGGTTCACGGCGGCGCCCTTCGCAGCATCGGACAGGTCGCGGCGCTGATCGGCGGCGGCCTGCTTGCCGCAACGCTGTCCGCCCCGATGGCAGCATGGGTGGCGTCGACGCTTTCGCGCGGCGATTTCGCGGTGCACTGGTTAAACTGGACCACAGGCCATGTGCTCGGCACGATTGCGGTCACGCCGATCGTGTTGATGCTGGTGAGCGGAGATCTGGATGAATGGTGGCACAACTCCACGCGCGGGGAGCGGATGGAGTGCGCCTTTCACGCGGCGCTTGTCGCGGCGGTCGCCCTGGCGACCTTTTCCCAGACGGTAATGCCCACGACGTTCATGCCGATCCTGCCGGTGACGCTGGCAACCTTTCGGCTTGGACGCGTGGGCGCGGCGGTCGGAATGCTGATCCTGGCAACGATTGCCATCTCCTTTTCGATGCGGGGCATGGGGCCGGTCGCGTTGATGCCGCCCGATCCGGTGGCGCGCATGCATATGGTCCAATTCTATCTGGCGATCGTGGCGCTGACCGTCCTGCCTGCGCCGATCTGCGTCGGCGCGAAGATGTGGTGAAACGTCTGGCTGCCAGCGAGGCACGGTACCGGCTGGTCACCGAAAATGCGTCGGACGTGGTGCTGACACTCGACGACGAGGGTGCAATCCGCTTTGTCTCTCCCTCGATCGAGGCGCTTGGTCATTACCGTGTGGCCGCGCTGATCGGGACCAAGGCAAGCGCGCTTATCGCGCCGGAGCACAGGCAGATGGCCATGCGCGCCTACAAGGAAGCATTGCGCGCGCCCGGCATTACGCAAATCGTAGAGGTGCGGCCCGATCCGGAAAGCGGCCCCACGGCGAAATGGATCGAAATGCGAGTGCGCGCCATCGACAGCGACGGGCGTTCCGGATCAATCGAGTTGGTCTGCGCCATTCGCGACATAACCGCTCGCAAGGCTGCGGAAGCCGAACTGACACGCGCCGCGCGGACCGATCCGCTGACCGGGCTGGCCAACCGGCGTTTGTTTGGCGACGCATTTGAACGGCTGTTCGGTCAGGCGTCGGACGATGAACAGCAATGTGGCTGTATCGCCATTCTCGACATCGACCATTTCAAACAGGTCAATGACGTGTTCGGCCATGATGCGGGCGACCGCGTCCTCGAACGCTTTGCCGCGGTCGCGGTTGACAATGCCCGTCCGCAGGATCTGGTCGCACGCCTTGGCGGAGAGGAATTCGGTCTGATTTTCCCCTGCGCCGACACGCATGAGGCGCGAGCAATCTGCGAACGGCTTAGGCGCGATTTTGCCGCGATGCCGACCATCGCCGATGACGGCCGCGTCGTTTGGGCAACGGTCAGCGTGGGTGTGGCCCGGATTGTCCGCGCCGCCGATCGGGGGCAGGCGATGCGCGACGCCGATGCCGCGCTCTATGCCGCAAAGCACGGCGGGCGTGACCGTGTGGTGCTTGCCGGTTGAACCGCGACGGGTCAGTGCGCGCGCGGCTGACCCGATTGGATCCAGGCACGGGCGGCGCGTTGCGCGGCGGCAATTTCACTGGCGCTCATGTCACCCGCAATTTCGGCACGGCATGCCTGGGCCGCGACGCTGCCCGACATGGCGGCGAGGTTGAACCACTTGTGCGCCTCGATCAGGTTGATCGCCGCCCCCTGCGCGCCGCTGGCATAAACCATGCCCAGATCGTAGAGCGCGTCGGCGTCGCCGCGCGCGGCATCGCGCATCCGGTTTTCGATCAGAAAATGCGCGTTTTTCAGGCTGCTGCCCATGTCACTGTCACCCTTTTCACCCCCGTTCTGGGGTGGCCTCAGGATGGCGGCGGGCGCTCAACAAGTGGTTAATGGGGTTAACCGTGTTTCAACGGGATTGCGATGTTGTCGATCAGGCGCGTGGCGCCAATTCGCGCGGCGGCCAGCAGGCGGCGGGGACGGTCTTCGCCCGGTGCATCTGTCAGGGTTTCAGCATCGACCAACGCGACATAATCGACGGCGAAACCGGCGGCGGTCAGCGCTTCGCGTGCCAGCGCGACCGCCGTTGTCGCGTCGTCGCCACGCTCGATCGCACGCGCCGCGACACCCAGCGCGCGGGGCAGCGCGACAGCCGCGGCGCGTTCGTCGGGCGCCAGATAGATGTTGCGTGATGACAGGGCCAGGCCGTCATCCTCCCGCTGCGTCGGCACGCCGATCACATCCAGCCCCATGTCGAGATCGGCCACCATGCGCCGGATCACCGCCAGCTGCTGGAAATCCTTTTCTCCGAACAGGGCGACATCGGGGCGGACCTGATTGAACAGCTTGGTCACCACGGTCGCCACACCGTCGAAATGGCCGGGCCGCGCGGCGCCGTCCAATCCGTCGCTGACGCCGGTGACCGACACCTTGCTGGCAAAGCCCGCCGGATACATCACCTCGACCGGTGGCAACCACAACAGGTCGACGCCCGCATCGGCCAGCATCCGCGCATCGGCCTGTTCTCGGCGGGGATAGCGGTCCAGATCTTCGCCCGCGCCGAATTGCATCGGGTTGACGAAGATCGATACCGCGACTCGTGCGGCATGGCGGCGTGCTTCGGCGACCAGCGCCATGTGGCCGGCATGGAGCGCGCCCATGGTCGGCACCAAAGCCACGCGCTCACCCGCGGCTTTCCACGAATCGACGGCGCGTCTGAGGGTCGCCTTGTCACGGATGGTTTGCACGGCTGCCCCCTTGCGATAATGACTCTTGGGCGGCGCGTTCTATGGGGGAGCGGGCGGTCGATCAACAAGGGAAGTTCGCATCTTGACCAGCCAAGCCGACGGGCTGCACGTCATTGTCTTTGCGAATGAAAAGGGCGGCACGGGCAAGTCGACCACCGCCGTCCATGTCGCGATCGCGCTTGCGGCCAAGGGGGCGCGGGTGGCGGCGCTGGATCTGGACCACCGACAGCGCACGCTGGGCCGGTATCTGGACAATCGCGCCGTGACGATGAAGCGTATGGGCCGCCCCCTGCCGATGCCGCGCCACGCGACGCATGACGGTGAAAGCCATGACCGGTTTTTCGACCTGTTGGGCGAACTGGGCACCGGCGCCGATTTTCTCGTCATCGATACGCCGGGTCGCGACGATCCCTTTGCGCGACTGGCGGTGACCAATGCCGACACGCTGGTCACGCCGATGAACGACAGTTTCGTCGATTTCGACCTGATCGGACAGGTCGATCCCGACGATTTCAAGGTGACCCGTCCCAGCTTCTATTCCGAGCTGATCTGGGAATCGCGCAAGACGCGCGCCCGCGCCGACGGTTCGACCATCGACTGGGTCGTGCTGCGCAACCGGCTTCAGCATATCGAGGCGCGCAACATGCGCCGCGTGTCGGAGGCGATCCAGCAACTGTCGCGGCGCGTCGGGTTCCGTGTGATTTCGGGCCTGTCCGAACGCGTCATCTATCGCGAGATGTTCCCGCAGGGGCTGACGATGCTCGACTCGCGGGAGTTCGGGGAAATGGGGCTCAGCCATGTCGCCGCGCGGCAGGAATTGCGAGAGATGATGACCGGACTGGCGCTGCCCGAAACCCCGCTTGCCGCGCCGCTGGTCGCGTGATGGGAAAGCTGATCTTTGCCGTCCTGCTGATGGCGGCGGTGTGGTGGTTCCTGAAGAGCGCCCGCCGCCCGCGCATCACCCTGTCCGAGGCGGAGGCGCGCGACGTGCTGGGGCTGGGCGCGGGGGCCGATGCCGATGCGATCCGCGCGGCGCACCGGCGGCTGGTCAGCGCGGTCCATCCCGACAAGGGCGGATCGGCGGACCTGACGCGCCGCATCAACGCCGCGCGCGACGTGCTGCTGCGCCGGGCCGGTCGCTCCGGCTGACGGGCGGCGGCGCGATTGCAACTTTCATTGTCCGGGCGAATTGATCCCCACTGACCAGAACCACCAGGGGGGACACATGACGCATCGTTTCGACCCAACGTCGCTGCGCGAATATGACATTCGTGGAATCGTTGGAAAGACGCTGAGCGCCGCCGATGCGGAGGCGATCGGCCGCGGTTTCGCCACGCGCGTTCGTCGCGCGGGCGGCACGCGGGTCGCGGTCGGCCGCGATGGCCGCGTCAGCTCGATCGAGATGGAGACGGCGCTGGTGCGCGGCCTGACGGCGGCGGGCGTGGACGTCGTTCGCATCGGCCTGGGCCCCACGCCGATGCTCTATTACGCAGAAGCGACGTTAGAGGTTGATGGCGGCATCCAGATAACCGGCAGCCACAATCCCGCCGACTATAACGGCTTCAAGATGGTGCTTCAGCACAAGCCATTTTTCGGTGACGACATTCAGGACCTCGGCCACCTGGCCGAAGCGGGTGACTGGGAAACGGGTGAGGGCACCGTCAGCGACGTCGATATCCTCGACAATTATGTCGGCCGGCTGCTGGCGGGTTATTCGGGCGGCACCTATCGCATCGGATGGGACGCGGGGAACGGCGCCGCCGGCCCGGTCGTCGAGAAGCTGATCAAGCTGCTGCCGGGTGAGCATCATACGCTCTACACCGATGTGGACGGCAATTTTCCCAACCATCATCCCGATCCGACCGAGGAAAAGAACCTTGCCGATCTGAAGCGGCTGGTCGCGGAAAAGCAGCTCGATTTCGGACTGGCATTCGACGGCGATGGCGACCGGATCGGCGCGATCGACGGGCAGGGCCGCGTGATCTGGGGCGATCAGCTTTTGTCCATTCTGGCCGAACCTGTGCTGCGCGTGTCGCCGGGCGCGACGATCATCGCCGATGTGAAGGCCAGTCAGGCGCTGTACGACCGAATCGCCGCACTCGGCGGCAAGCCACTGATGTGGAAGACCGGCCACAGCCTGATCAAAACGAAGATGAAGGAAACCGACGCGCCGCTGGCGGGCGAAATGTCGGGGCATATCTTTTTCGCGCAGGACTATTACGGTTTCGACGACGCGCTGTATGCCGCCGTCCGGCTGATCAGTTCGGCCCATCTGACCGGCAAGTCGATGACCCAATTGCGAAGCGAGATGCCCGCAATGGTCAACACGCCGGAAATGCGGTTTCAGGTCGATGAATCACGCAAATTCGCGGTGATCGACGAAGTGCTGGCGCGCCTTCGCGAAGAAGGGGCAGAGGTCAACGACACCGATGGCGCTCGCGTCAACACGCCCGACGGCTGGTGGTTGCTGCGCGCGTCGAATACGCAGGACGTGCTGGTCGCCCGCGCCGAGGCACGCGATCAGGCCGGGCTGGAGCGGCTGCTGGCCATGATCGACGCGCAGCTGGCCGCCAGCGGGCTGGAACGCGGACCGCAAGCCGGACACTGAGCGACAGGCAAGGCTCGCAATCGGGGGGAAACATCGCCACATTGGCGGCATGTATCCCCCCAAACAGCCGAACCTGATCCGCGTCATCGATCTTGAAACCACTGGCAGCGCGCCCCCCGCGCATGCCGTGCTTGAGATTGGCTGGCAGGACGTTGCGCTGGGAAAGGACGGCCGCTGGGAACTATATGGCGAGGGTGGCGCGCGCTTCGTCAATCCCGGCCGCCCGATCCCGCCCATCACACAGGCGATCCATCATATCCTGGAAGAGGATGTGGCCGACGCGCCGTGGTTTCACGATATCGCGCGGCCCATATTGGACCCGTGGCCGCGCCGCATCGCGCTGGCCGCGCACCGTGCCAGTTTCGAGCAGCAATTCTGCACGCCTGCGCTGACGCACGGCGCCGACTGGATTTGCACCTGGAAATGCGCGCTGCGGCTGTGGCCCGATTCGCCCAGCTTTTCCAATCAGGTGCTGCGTTACTGGCGCAAGCCTGAGGGGCTGGACCACCAGCGCGGCCTGCCCGTGCATCGCGCCTTTCCCGACGCCTATGTCACCGCCCACCATCTGCGCGACATGCTGAACGAAGCCAGTGTGGAGCAGTTGGTCGAATGGTCTTCGCAGCCGGGTTTGCTGCCGCGCGTCCGCTATGGTCCCGACCGGGGCAAGGAATGGCGGGAGATCGACAATGAATCGCTCGCCAAGTTCCTGACCGACCGGGACGAGGATGTACGCTTCACCGCCGAAACCGAACTGGCGCGACGGCGCGTGGGCGGCGCGATCGGGCGCGATGTGGCGGACTGGCTGTTGCTGTGACGTGCTTGCGGTGTGCTGCCCCGATGCTACACCGTAACCAATGAAACCTTGAGGATGCTCCCCTTGATGCAGAAGACCTTTGCCGCCGGTCTGGCGGTTGCGCTGATGGCCGGGACCGCGCTGGCGCAGACGACGCCCGATTTCTCGCCCGATCGGGTAAAGGCGGATGTGACCTGGCTGGCTGAAGATGCGCGGCAGGGGCGCGACGCGGGCACGCCGGGTTATGACGCGGCAGCGAAATATGTCGCGGATCGCTTCACCGCGCTTGGCCTGACGCCCGCCAATGGCGGTGACTGGTATCAGCAGGTCCCCTTTGTCGAGGTATCCGCCGACAAATCGGCCACGCGCGCGCTGACGATCGGCGGCAAGCCATTTGCCCATGGTGGCGACGTCATGGCCAATATGTACGGCACCGGCGCACAGTCGCTGGAAACCGATCTGGTGTTCGTCGGTCGCGGCGTTGTAGACGAAGCGCGCGGCATCGACGATTACAAGGGGCTGGACGTCAAGGGAAAGACCGTCGTCCTCTTCTATGGCGTGCCAAAGGGCATTCCCAGCGACGTCGCCGCCACGATCAACAACCGCAAGCAGAAGATCGCCGAGGAACATGGCGCGGTCGGCGTCGTCACGCTGCTCGACACCGCGATGGCCAAGCAGTTTCCGTGGGACGTCATAAAGGAACAGGGTGACGAACCGTATATGAGCTGGGCGACCGAAAGCGGCATGCCCTATCGCAACGCGCCGGGCATCAAGGCGTCGGGGCTGGCGCGCGGTCCGGCGGCACAGGCGCTGTTCGCGGGCGCGCCGCAGGATTACAAGGCGGTGCTGGCGGCCGTCGACAAGGGCGGTTCGATCAGCGGCTTTGCCCTGAAGCCACGCATCGGTTTTGCCGCAACCTCGAACGCTCGGCGCTTCGACAGCCCCAATGTGGTCGGCATGATCCCCGGCAGCGATCCGGCGCTGAAGGGCGAGGCGGTGCTGCTGATGGCGCATCATCCTACAGAATGAATATAACTAATTGCAATAATTAAATATTTTCGGCGACGGCGAGGTCGCTGGGGGCTGTAGTGAGGGGCGCTTCTCGAGCGGAGCAGCCTCTTTTCACGCCAAACTTGATACATTGTCAGGTAATCACGAGCATCAACGATACTCCCCTTGGATCCCAGCGGCAACACGCGTGCCTTAGTGGGAAGCACGGTGCAAATTCTTTCTCGCCCAAAGCGGGGCCATGCCAACACCCGCCCGGAACGGACCATAGCGCAACTAAGGTCTCCGATATGCGGGGCTGACGCCATGCAGGTGTTCTGCTGCACTTCGCTGATCCATCCGAACTTATTGGAGACTCGGCCTCCGTGCGATAGCATGTCTGGTCTCGGATGTGTCTCTCGGACCGCCCAGAAACAGGACGAGCTGGTCCCTGGCGTCATCCCCACCAGCAGGCGGGCATGGATGGTTCGGTTTGCAGCTTTCATCCATCTCGCGAGCAGCTATTCCTGCACGACGGATTCGGAGCCCTTCTGCGCACCAAATCGGTCCGTCACCATCCCATACTTGCGTCGGTGTGCATCTGAATGTTGTTCCTGCAGCAAATGATTGGAGCGAAGATGAACGAAAGCATCATCGTCCGTTCCTAGCGAGCACTCGGCTATGGAGCAATTTTTGAAGGCTTAATCGTCGGTAACCCGACCTCTGCCGACGACCTTGGAAGACCGACAGGCAACCATGTTTTGCCGATCCCAGGCATCCAATTCTTCGACAGGATATAAGACTGCCTTGCCAACTTTGATGTAGGCTGGCCCAATTCGCATGGCTCGCCAATTGTCCAACGTGCCGACCGTGACAGCGCCTCGATAGCGTTCAACGACCTCCTCGGCGGTCAGGTACCTATTATCGGCCATGATGCGGCATCTTGATTTACCTATCTGCATGATATCGAGAGGGATTCGAACGCTTTGAATCCAGGGCATCGAATCAGTGCGCTGCTCTTCTGAATTCGTTTGTCGTACGATGGTCTGCCGTGCTTAGCCCTGCAATGGGGAAGGTACTGAAGTGCCGAAGCGGTCTACAACTGCTCGAAGGTGCTCAGATTAGACCTTTTGGGGCGTCGCGAGCACATTTGTCGGTAAAGCTATGACAGGGCTGGGGAGCCCCGTTCTAGTGTAATGTGACCGACCAGCCGCATGCGGCGCTCGCATAGGTCCCCAATTGCAGGCAGAGGATAAGGCTGAGCCAGCCTGGCTGCGCTTCTTCGATCAGATGTGCGAACTGTTTGAATTCGGTGAAATGCCCGATGGCTCTGATGAACAGGCCGACAAGCAGAATCCCCATTAGCCATCGGCTTGGGCCACTGGCTCGCGTTCCTCGGTGATGCTCTTCCAACACGGCGCCGGCCGCTCGGTCATGACGCGCGACGAAGGGCAAAGCGCTTCATCCCTTCAGAAATCGCCAGGTAGGCGACTACCAGAAGGGCGATCGCACCCAGCAGCATGCCGCTCGGCGGCGCGAAATCAAGAAGCGGCGCGAACGGAAGGAATGGCAGGGCGAGAGCCGCCAGCAACCCGCCCAGAGCGGTCACGACCAGGGCAATATGGGCGCGGCCCGTCCAGGCCGGCCTGGCGGTGCGGATGATGAAAACCACGAGGATCTGGGTCGCCATCGATTCGATGAACCAGGCCGATCGGAATGTCGCGACGTCGACGTGAAAGACTTTGAGCAGAAGGGCGAAGGTTGCTATGTCGAACAGGGATGAGAGAGGCCCCATGATGGCCGTGAAGCGTACGAGACCGGGCATGTCCCAGCCGCGCGGTCGTACCAGATCGCTCGGATCCGCACTGTCGAAGGGAATGCCGATCTGGGACAGATCGTAGATCAAATTGTTCAGCAGGACCTGGACTGCAGTCAGTGGCAGGAACGGCAGCACCAGCGAGGCGAGCGCCATGGTCAGCATGTTGCCGAAGTTCGAGCTCGTCCCCATCCGGATATATTTCATGATGTTGGCATAGGTCCGGCGGCCCTCGGCGACCCCGTCAGCCAGAACGCCGAGATCGGGAGCGAGCAGGATCATGTCGGCGGCCTCGCGCGCGACATCGGTGGCGCCGTCTACCGAAAGGCCTACGTCCGCCGCGTGGATGGCGGGAGCATCGTTGATCCCGTCGCCCATGAACCCGACCGTATGGCCCCGCGCGCGTAGCGCCCGCACGACCCGCACTTTCTGGTCAGGCGTTACCCGCGCGAACAGATCGACAGTATCGACGCGCGCCGCGAGCGCCGCATCGTCAAGCTTGCCGATCTCCTCTCCGGTCAGGAGGCCCTCAACGGGGAGCGCCAGGCTTGCGACCAGATGCTCGACGACGGCACCGGCGTCGCCGGATATGACCTTGATGCGGATGCCGGCGGCCTCGAGCCTGGCGACGGCATCGGCAGCGCTCGCCTTGGGCGGATCGACGAACACACAATAGCCGGCGAAGATGAGACCATCCTCGTCAGTGTCGCCAATATGATCCTGGTCCGGTGCGGGCTTCCAGCCAATGCCGAGCAGGCGCAAGCCCTGCTCGGCCCGTTCGTCGTGCAGGGTGATCAGGCGGTTCCGTAGCGCGTCGTCGATCGCGACAAGGTCGCCAGACCGGTCCCGAGCCTGCCGGCAGAGCGAGAGCAGCGTCTCGGGCGCGCCCTTGACGATCTCGATGCGCTCGCCATTGCGCTCGGCCAGCACCGATACGCGCCGCCGCTCGAAGTCGAACGGGCGTTCGTCGAGCTTCGTCCAGTCACCCTGCGGCCGGCCGGTCATATGCGTGATCAGCGCCTCGTCGAGCGGGCTCTTGAGACCCGTCTCGAACCGCGCATTGATCGCCGCCAGTTCGGCGACGCGGTCGTCATCCTCGCCGTCGATGCCCGGATGGCCGACCAGCGTGATCCGCGCTTCGGTCAGCGTGCCGGTCTTGTCGGTGCACAGCACATCCATCTCACCAAGGTCATGGATGGCGGAGAGACGCTTCACCACCACCTTCGCACTCGCCATGCGCTGCGCGCCGCGCGCGAGGGACACTGTCATGATCATCGGCAGCAGTTCAGGCGTCAGCCCGACCGCCAGCGCCATCGCGAACAGGAAGGACTGGAGGGGAGGGCGACCGAGCGCCAGATGCGCCAGCAGTACGAACAGCACGAGGAAGATCGTGAGCCGCGCGATCAGTATGCCAAGCTTGTGAATGCCGCGTTCGAAGGCGGTGGGGGGCGGTGCGGCCGCCAGGGATTGCGCGATTGCGCCGAAGCGGGTTCTTGCGCCTGTCTCCACCACGAGCATCGTCGCGGTGCCGGCGATCACCGAGGTGCCGTGGAAGAGCGCGCCGCTGGCCTCGGCGGGAGTCGAGGCATTTGGACCGGCTCCGACGCGCTTCTCGACCGGATAGGGTTCGCCGGTCAGCAGGGCCTCGTTGACCTGTGCGCCATTGGCCGCCAGCACGATCCCGTCGGCGGGCACGAGATCGCCCGCGCAGAGCTGCAGCACGTCGCCTGCCACTATAGCGCTGACCGGGATTTCCATCAGATGGCCGTCGCGCAGCACGCTGGCATGAAGCGCGATCGAGCGCTTGAGCACCGCGGCCGTGGCTTGCGCCCGATGTTCCTGCACCATCTCGAGCAGGGTGGAGAGGATCACCACGGTCAGGATGATCAGAAAGCTTGCAAGATCGCCCGTGACGCCTGCGATGGCAGCGGCGGCCAACAGGATCGCGACCAGCGGATTGGCGAGGCGGCGGAGCAGGTCGGCGAGGATGTGGCGCTGGGCGGTTTCCCCGATCTCGTTGGGACCGTCGCGCGCCACCCGTGCGTCCGCCTCGGCCTGAGCCAGCCCTTCGCGGGTGGACTCGAGGTGTGTGAGCAGCGCATCCGGTTCTGATCGCCAGAATGCGTCCCCGACATCCGCGGAGGGAAGCGAGGCGGCCGGAGCCCGGGACACGTCAGTGGCCGAGAATGAGCGGCAGCTTACCATGCGCGAGCATGCGCCTGGTGACGCCTCCGAAGGTTTCCATCAGCCGTCCGCGCCCATAAGCGCCCATCAGGATGTAGTCCGCATGCCAATTGGCGGCTTCATCGGCGATCAGCCGATCGGCGGCGGTCAAGCCGTCATCGACGACGCGGATCGAGGCATGAATATTGTGGCGCGAGAGATATTGCGCGGCTTCTGTTGGCTCGGTCTGCTCCGCGCCGTCGCGGGCCATGAAGATCTGCACCTCGTCAGCCATTGCCAAGAGCGGAACGCACGCCTGCGTGGTCGCCGCAGCGGACCCCTGTCCGTCCCAGGCGATGAGTGCGCGGCCGAGTTTGAAGCCCCTGGCATCGTCGGGCACGGCGACGACGGGCTTGCGCGCCTTCATGACGATGCGGCTCGCGAGCTCAGCAAAGTCGGGATACGGAAACTGATCGAGCCTGCGGTTGAGGATGATGAGATCGGCAAGCGCCGCCGCGTCGATTACGGCCTCGGCGGGGAAGCCGGTCACATCGCTCCAACTCCACACGATATCCTCGGAGGCTAGGCGGGCTTGGAGTCTGGCCTTGTTGTGGGCTTCGCGGTCGCGCTCATCGGCGAGAAGCATCGCCGAGCCGGTGCCGTCATAGTCGCTCGCGATATTGGGAACCATCGTGACATCGATGACGGAGAGGTGGCCATCCAGCGCCCGGGCCAGGTCGAGCGCCGCCTGCAGCCGGGCTTCCTGACCCTTATCGTCATGTGCCAATAAAAGGATATTCTTCATGTGCGCCTCCGTCTCGATGGGCGGAGGCTATGGCGCGTTCCTGGCCGTCTATATGCGGGATATTACGGAGGTCGATCATTCCTGCGTACAGGTGATTTTACTTCACGAACAGACGTTTGGACTATTCTTTGGGGTTATAGTGCACGATGAGCAGATGGATGGATCGAAGAACTGGGGTTTGGGGGTATTTTGGTCTGATCATTCCCGGGAGGGCGTGGATTTGATCCCGAGATTTGCGGTTTCTCTGCTGTGCGAAGGGCGATCGGGCCTTCACTGGCCAGTGTCAGGTAGCGTTGATGCGCTCAAGATATAGGAAGCGCCTGATATTATAGACGAGGTTGGCGAGGCCGATCTTCATTTCCGCCCTCTTGATGCCGACAGTCCGAACGAAGAGACCCATTCGGGATTTCTGATCGGCGAACACATGCTCGACCCGGGATCGAATGACGGATTTGCCGGCATTGGATCGCCGGGTTCGGGTCGGCATATCGCGATGGGGCGGCTTCTTGTGATGGACTTTCGACACGAAGCCATGGCGGTCCATGAAGGCCTCATTCGCGCCTGAGCGATAGGCCGTGTCGGCCCAGACATTGGAGCCGGTATTGCTGCGATCAAGCAGCCCTTCGCGCAGGCGGGCACCATCATGAGCGCTGGCATCGGTTGCTTTCCAGCGTCGGATGAGCCGAAAGCGTCGGTCAATGGATATGTGGTTCTTGTACCCGAACGCCGGGATGGCCAGGTCCATCGCCGGCATTGATCCGTCATCCCTCGGCTTTGCTTTGGTGAACTTGAGCGTCCAGCGGGCGTCGCGGTCCTTGTGGCTGAGCCTGGCCGGCTTGTCCTTCCAGTGCTCCGGAATACGTCCGGCCTTGATGTCCGTCTTTTCGGCGCTGGTGTTACGCTGACGCGGGGCGGCCACCAATGTAGCATCGAGGATCTGTCCGGACATCGCGATATAGCCGGCGCCCCGCAGCATCGCATCGAACCGGTCGAACAGGGTGGCGATAGCGCCGGCTTTGGTGAGCCGCTCGCGAAACAGCCATATGGTCTTGGCGTCGGGAACACGGTCCGACAAGCCCAGTCCGAGGAAGCGCATGAACGAAAGCCGGTCGTTGATCAGATACTCGGTGCGTTCGTCTGACAGGGTGTTGATCGTCTGGATGACCAGGACCTTGAACATCAGAACCGGGTCAATCGGCGGGCGGCCACCCTTGGCACCATCCGAATAGGCCAGCGTCCGCTCCAGATCAGGTCGGAACTGCTCAAAATCTACCGCCCGAGAAAAGGCTTCCAACTGATCCCCAAGATCGCTCAGCCGGGAAAGCCGATCCTCAACATCGAAAAATCCCCGCTGATCCACCCCATGTCCCTCGCTTACATCACGAGACAACCAGAATCATATCCGCATCCTCAGCGCCAGAGGTTCTTCGAACCGTCCATCTGCGACGCCATTTGGCAGGTGTCAGGCCAGTTACCTTGACGAATGCCTTGGTGAAGTGCGCCTGATCGGAAAAACCGCATTCCAACGCAATTTGCGCGAGAGGCAAATCGGAATTCGTCAGCAGGTCTTCAGCGCGACGAATGCGCTGCCGCATGAACCATGCATAAGGCGTAATGCCAATCGTATTGGAGAACGCCCTTACGAAATGGCACAATGACAAGCGGCAAAGAACAGCGATCTCCGCTATGGATACGGCAATGCTGAGGTCGTCGGCCATGGCCGTTGTGGCAAGCTTGACCTGCCATGGAGCAAGGACCGGCGCTGCAGAAGGAAGCGGCCTGGTGCTTGCTCTGCACCCGGCAGGCCGACGTTGGTCGGCTGAATGTGCCCTGCTCGGCGGCTCGTAGCTGCTGGCAGCCTTGAACGCGCTCACGCCTTGTTCGTCGCCATGGCGACCCCCTTGGGTGCGAGGCAATCTGCGACGCCTGGAACGAAGGCACCTTGCCTCCTTGACCACCACCTGACCGAAGCGAACGAACTGATATTGTTCGCCCAGGGGGGAAGCGGCCCTCAATGTCCCAGATGTTGGACACATGAGCAGGCCCGAAGGCGGCCATATTTTTTCCATGCCCATGAATTTGGAAGCTGGTGCCGCATCGCGCGCATCGTCGGCGCGCGCGGGAATGAACGGCGAACTTGGTTATCAAGGTTCGCTCTTGCGCAGCGATCATCGCGACGGCGGCCAGGGTCCCTCTTGAGTGATTGCGAGCGGAAACCCACTGAGATGGTCGATGTCAGATTGGCCGGGCTTAATAGCCGCGCGTCGCCACTGCTTCGCCTGGACGCTTGAATGCACCTGCCAGCGCCCGACAGGCATTGGACAAGAGGAGGGCATCAACACCAACAGCAGCAAAATGAGCACCCCGTTCAACGAAATGCGCGCTCATGGATTGATCCGCGGACAGGAAGCCTGCAAACTTGCCCGAAGACCGGATGCGGGCGATCGCGTCGTCCATCGCGGCGATCACATCGGGGTGGTTGGGCTGGCCCAGGAGCCCCATCGAGGCTGACAAGTCGACTGCACCGAGGAAGATCCCGTCGACGCCTTCAACCGACGCTATGTCTTCGAGCGCAGCCAGTCCTGCCACGCTTTCAACCTGCAGGATCAGGCAGTGATTGTCATTCGCTCGTGCCAGATAGTCCGGATCATTGCCCCAGCGCGCGGCACGCGCGATACCGGATCCAACGCCTCTGAACCCTTGGGGTGGATAACGGGTAGAAGCGACTATTCGTTTTGCCTGATCGCCGCTTTCGACCATCGGCACCAGAAGGTTCTCGACGCCGATGTCAAGCAATTGTTTGATCAACACAGGATCGTCGGTCGCAGGGCGCACAACAGGGGTTACAGCATATCCGGCAATGGCCTGAAGCTGATGAAGGATCGTTCGCAAGTCGAGCGGAGAATGCTCGCCGTCAAGAACGAAAAAGTCAAAACCGGCGCCTGCGCACACCTCGGCGCTATATTGATCGGCGAGGGCCAGCCACAAACCATAGAGCGTTCGTTCGCCGATCACTTGTTTGAATTCATTCCGCATGGTTCAAGCGGCTCCTGAGACAATTGAAATTGCACGGCCACATCCCTGGTTGAACATAGAGCCGAGCACCGGCTCGAGGTGGCTCAAAGCTTGATGCAGATATTGCTCATCTCCGTATAGAATTCGAGACCATGAACACCCCCTTCTCGCCCGATCCCCGAAGCTTTCGAGCCCCCGAAAGCAGTGCGCAGATCGCGCAGGAACCAGGAATTGACCCAGCATATTCCAATCTCCATCCGCGCCGCGACGCGATGGGCCCGGGCCAGATTTTCGGTCCAGATCGCAGCCGCAAGGCCGTATGCGGTCCTGTTGGCCAGGCTGATTGCCTCCTCCTCCGTATCGAACGGACGAATGTGGCAGCATGGCCCGAAAATTTCCTGGGTGACGCAATCAGAATCCTCTGCAAGGCCTGTCCAGATTGTTGGCTGTACCCAAGCCCCACCCTTCAAGGCGTCCGGCATGTCCGGAATGCCGCCTCCGGTCACAATTGTTGCGCCCTGCTCGACCGCGCGCCGATAATAGGACAGAACCTTCTCCCTGTGCTCGCGCGATACCAGGGGGCCGATGCCGGTCGTCATGTCGTCGGGCACGCCGGGACAAAGCGCCTCGGCACCCGCTTTTAGACGAGCAACGAATGCATCGTAGATGGGGCGCTCGACATAAACCCGCTCGGTGCCCAGGCACACCTGGCCACAATTCGCAAAAGCGGAACGCAACGTACCCTCGACCGCCTTGTCGAGATCGCAATCGGCGAAAACGAGCGCCGGATTCTTGCCGCCAAGTTCAAAAGAGACCGGGCGGATACCGAGCGCAGCCTCACGCATGATCGCTTCCCCTGTGCGCGTCTCGCCCGTAAAGGTGATGCCGTCGACAAGGGGGTGCTGGGTCAGGAATTCGCCGGCCGAGTTGGGCCCGAAGCCATGGACGACATTATAGACGCCTTTGGGCACCCCAATCTCGTTCATCACCTCGCCCAGGAGCGTTGCTGTGAGCGGCGTTTCTTCCGATGGCTTGACGACGACGCTATTGCCCAGTGCCAATGCCGGACCCACCTTCCATGTCATCAGCAGCAACGGCAGATTCCATGGGCTGATAACCGCTATCACCCCTCGTGGGCGTCGAAGCCCGTAATTTATCGCGCCCGCGCCATCAGGGGTATCCATGGTGAAGCATTCGGTCGCGACCGTCTTGGCAACGTCTGTGAACATCTTGAAGTTCGCGGCACCGCGCGGAATGTCGATATGCCTCGCCAGGCTGATCGGCTTACCGGTATCGAGACATTCGGCTTCCAGAAAATCGTCGAAACGCCGGTCGATTCCGTCGGCAACGGCGCCAAGCATGTCGGTGCGCTGCAGAACGCTCATCCTGCCCCATTCGCCCCCGAGCGCCGCTCGCGCCGCAGCGACGGCCGCATCGACTTCCGTTTTTCCCCCTTCTGGAACCCGTCCGATTGCGCTGCCATCGAGGGGGCATAAATTGGTCCAGCCGTTGCTGCTCGAGCCCTGGGTAAACGCGCCGTCGATGAAATGGGCAGCATCTCGCCGCGCCCGCGCGATGCGACCAAGAGCCTCGCCAGACTGTGCGGGCGACGAAGGGGTTTCACAGATCATGGTTCAGTCCTTCGAGCGCATAAGTCAGGATGTCGCGCTCCTCCTGCTCGGAAGCGCCGGAGGCGCCAATTCCCCCAATGATTTCGCCTTGAGCGGCAATGGGAAATCCGCCGCCAAACAGGATAACGCCTGGACGACGGGCCAGCCCCTCAGTCAGGGCCTGACTGTAGGATAACGCTTCACGGAGTTCGTCCGTCGATACGCCGAACACGGCCGCGGTAGCCGCCTTGTCCCTGGCAACATCGATCGAGGTCGCCCAGGTTCCATCGTCGCGGTGCAACGCGATGAGATGGCCGGCACGATCTGCGATCGCTATTGCAAGCTTCACCTTCATGACCCGCGCGCGAGCAAGGGCCTTCTCCAGAATGACCAGGGCCGTGTCGAGAGTGATGGTATGGGTTGTATGCGTCAGAGCCACTGAGGGGCTTCCTTTCAGGTGACTACCGTCATGAATTTCTCGTTCAACTGACGCTGATAATAGAAAATACCCTTGCCCAGCGCCTTTGTGTCCCAACTGCGGGTGGGGTGATCGGGATAATAGGTGAAGCCCTCAGCGAAGACCTCAGTGCGGTTGCCGGAGGGATCGAAGAAATAGATTGTGCGTCCTCGCGTGATACCGTGCCGTGTCGGACCGATGTCGATCGAAAGATCATATTTGGTTATGATATCGGCAGCATGGCCGACGGCATTCCAGTCGGAAAGCTCAAAAGCGGCGTGATGCATGGCGCCAGGGGTCGGAAATTCGACGAAGGCGACGTCATGGGCTTTCATCCCGCATGAGAGCCAGATAGCGAGCGGCGTGCCATCTTCGGCCTCGACCTTTTCGGTCAGGCTGAAATCGAGGACGTTGGTGAAGAACTCGAGAGTGCGGGGCACATCCGTGCCATTCAACTGCATATGGTCGAAACGGCGTGCAGCCATTCCGTGCGGCTCGATCGGCCAGATATCGGGGTTCGCGATGTCGGGCATCGGGTCGGAAAGTTCAACCTGGTGATAGAGCTGGATCATGTGTCCCGAGGGAGACATGAATGCGATGCGCCGGCCATAACCGGGCTGCTCACCGGCCGGAATATGCTCGACCTCGATACCAAAGGCTTTCACCCTCGCCTCATAATGGTCGAGATCCGCTTCCTCGAATAGCTTGAAGGCGATGAAGTCCATTCCCGCGGTGTCGGATTGGACCAGGGTGACCGAATGATGATCGAATTCATCCGCTCCCTTGAGGAACGCCCGCCGGTCCTCCTCCCCGACCTTGTAGAGGCCAAGACGGTCGACATAATGGGTTAGCGCCTCCCCTATATCCATAACGCGGATTTGGACCAGGCCAGGCCGCAAGATACCCTTCATCGCCATTTCATTCTCCTATCCCATTTTGGACTTGGCCTGGACGCGGCCAATTGATTGGCCATGGCTCAATCACCCTCGTTAAGATCGGCCGGCACCCGCCGGGTGATCGGGATGATCGCTCTTTTGTTCTTTGCGAAAACCAAACCCCAAATGCCATCAGGCGCCTTGAGCATCATGCCGATCGCAACAAGGCCGAGGATGATCTGGTAAAGTGTGCCGAGGTCGGAGAGCAGTTCACGCAGGATGATAAAGAGCACGACACCTAGGAGCGGCCCCTCGATCGTGCCGAACCCGCCGATCACGACCATGAAAATGACGAAGGCCGTCCAGTCGACGACGTTGAACTGTGCATCGGGAGAGACGCGCAGCTTCTGCATCACGACCACCGCGCCGATGAGGCTGGTCATCATGCCGGCAAGGCAAAATAGCGCGAATTTGATCGGACGAACATGAACGCCAAGACTTTCCGCGCCGATCTCGCTGTCGCGCAGGGCCCGCAACGCCAGTCCCCAACGCGACCGCAACGCCAGAACGCTGACGACCAGACAGGTCGCGGCGATCACGAAGCTTACCTCATAGATCATCGCGTTACGCATATCGCGCGAGGGCGACAGCGCGCGCAGCACGCTCAGGGGGAGGCTCGAACCCGACCCACCGCCCAGAGCCGGAATGCTCATGACCGCAAGGCGCAAGACCTCCGCAATCGCCCAGGTTCCGATCGCGAAATAGGCGCCCCGCAGACGCAAGGCGAGCAGCGCGATAGGCACGGAGGCCAGCAGACCGACAAGGGCCACCAGCGGAAGCGCCGCCAGCAACGGCACTCCGCCCAGCACACACAGCGCGAAGAGCGTATAGCCGCCAATGCCGATGAACGCCTGCTGGCCGACACTCAGCAATCCGCCATAGCTGGACGGTTCGAAGAACCTCTGGCGCTGAGGATGCGGATATGATTCTGGTTGTCTCGTGATGTAAGCGAGGGACATGGGGTGGATCAGCGGGGATTTTTCGATGTTGAGGATCGGCTTTC